>JAPKZT010000113.1 GCA_026393655.1 Actinomycetota bacterium
GCCGGTTTTGGCTAGCAAAGGTGAAGTAATTATCGCTGCTGCTGATCGCCCAGATGATTTCATCCCAAGATTTTGTTATCACCCTCGCATGAGTTCGGTTGGCATGTGTCGACACTGTCTTGTTGAAGTTGAAACACCACGCGGACCAATGATGGTTGTGTCGTGCATGACACCGGTTGCCGAGGGGCAAATCGTTCGTACCGCAACTGACACAGTTAAAAAAGCTCAAGAGGGTGTGCTTGAGTTGTTACTCGCAAATCATCCACTTGATTGCCCTGTTTGCGATAAGGGCGGCGAATGCCCGTTGCAAGATCAGGCGTTCAGTCACGGGCCTGGCGAAAGTCGGTTTGTTGAAGAGAAGCGCCACTACGAAAAGCCAATCGCGATTAGCGACATTGTTTATCTTGATCGTGAGCGTTGCATTTTGTGCGATCGATGCACGAGATTCGCCGACGAAGTTGCAGGTGATCCGCTGATTTCATTTACTAGTCGTGGCAATGACACACAGGTCATGACGTTTCCTGAAGAACCTTTCAGTAGTTATTTCTCCGGCAATACGGTTCAAATTTGCCCAGTCGGTGCGTTGACTGCAAAGCCATATCGATTTAAGGCACGTCCTTGGGATTTGAATGAAACCGAAACGACTTGTACCTCGTGTTCGGTTGGATGTCGCATCGTTGTGCAAAGCAGCCGAGATGAACTTGTGCGATTTCAAGGTGTAGATATCGACCCTGTCAACTGGGGCTGGTTGTGTGATCGCGGTCGCTACAACTTTGAATCAGTTAATTCAACCGAACGACTTACAACACCATTAATCAAGTCTGACGCGGGCCTTGTGCAGAGTTCGTGGTCGGTCGCACTTGATTCGGCAGCAAGAATTATTCGCCATGCACTCACTAACAATGCAGATTCAGTTGCGATTCTCGGTGGAGCGCGAGGCACTAACGAAGATGCATTCGCCTGGGCAATGTTGGCAGATGAATTGAAGATTAATCAACGCGACTCACAACTGGGTGATGGTTTAACTCCTGAAATTTTTAATCTTGCACAAGCAACAATCGACGAAACTTGCGCAGCCAGCACGATCATTTTGTTGTCTCCTGATCTCAAGGAAGAATTACCAGTTCTTTATCTACGAATTCGAGATGCGGCGCAAAAGCGCAAATCACGAATCATTGAGTTTTCTTCGCACGACTCTGGCTTGACACCATATGCATGGAGAAGTATTGCCTTTGAACCAGGTCGTCAGGCTCAAGTTGTTCGCGAAACTTTAGAGACACAAGACATGAAAGAGCAAATTCAACGTGGTGAAGTTGTCGTCGTGCTCGGCCGTGCCAATTTGGCCGAGAACGAAGCGTTCACATTGCACGCGCTGGGCGAAGTTTTACATGCAGTTCCGAATGCGAAAATTCTCCCAGTCTTGCGTCGCGGCAATGTTCGTGGCGCGGTGGCTGTTGGTCTTACACCTCAACAAAACTCTGGTGATGCAATTGATATTTTGACGAAAGCTGCAGCCGGAAAAATTAACTGCCTAATTTTGCTCGGGGCAAATCCACTCGCCGATGTCGCTGATTCGATACTTGTCAAACAAGCGCTCGCACAAATCAAGAGTGTCATCAGCATCGACACTTTTGTCACAAGTTCTAACCGAAATGCGGATGTTGTTTTTCCAGCGGCCGCATTCGCCGAAAAAAATGGCACGACTACGAACATTGAAGGTCGAGTTAGCAATGTCACTCAACAAATCACCCCACGCGGCACGTCACGTCCAGATTGGATGATCGCTACTGAACTTGGGCTGAGTCTCGGAATAGATCTTGGCGTGTCAAGTCTTGACGAGTTGCACCAGAAAATGATTTCGGCAATTCCAGAGTTTTCTTCATGTGATAATGAAGCGGCAATTCAAAGCGATGGTGTGCTGATGGTTCATGAAACATCAGCGACTATTTCGCGAGGATCTGTAATTTTGGTAGATCGAAATTCATACAGTTATCGACTTATTGTGTCTCGCACAATGTACGACGCAGCGCAGTCAACCATCACGAGCAACTCGCTCGTGGGGATAATTACCGAGTCAACAATTTATGTTCACCCGTTAGACCTTGCTCGGATTGGTGTTGTAGACGGAACAAATATTCGTGTTGGCGTCGACGAAATAAATATTGTCCTACCAGTCAGGGCCCATAGCGGAATTCATCGCGGCACTGCTTGGTTGCCATACAACCACACAAATGTGGATATTCGTCCATTGTTGAATATCGCAGCCGACGTGATCGACGTTCGAATTGAGCAAATCAAATGATCGCTCTAGACACTCTGTTGTTAGACGAAATTCTTTGGGCGCCTTTGCTAATCGTGTTGTTAAAGGTTGTAGTTGTATTTGTTGTCGGTCTATTGGCGACGATGTTGATGGTCTGGTTTGAGCGTAAGGCAATTGCCGGAATGCAAAATCGCATCGGACCGAACAAAACTGGCCCATTCGGGATCATGCAAACTCTTGCCGACGGCATCAAACTATTTTTTAAAGAAGATTTGATCCCAAATAGGTCAGATCGTTTCGTTTTCGCGCTTGCACCGTTTTTGTCTTTTGTTCCGGCATTTTTGGCGTTCGCGATTATTCCACTTGGTGGAGACTTTCGCAACGGCAACGGTGGCGAAGTCACTTGGTTTGGTCATGTCACAAAAGTGCAACTAGCTGACCCGCCGATCGGAGTGCTGTTTGCACTCGCGATTTCGTCGATTGCTGTTTACGGCATCATGCTCGCAGGCTGGTCGAGTGGATCCAAGTATCCGTTAATTGGTTCTGTTCGAGCATCGGCACAAATGGTGAGTTATGAAGCAGCACTCGGTTTGTCTTTGGCTTGCGTGCTACTGCTTGCTGGCACGCTTTCAACCAGTGGCATCGTTGCTGCGCAGGCGACGATTACTCAATGGCACGTTATTTCAACCGGATTCGTGCCGTTCATTATTTTTCTAATTGCTGCCACGGCCGAGTTAAACCGTCCACCATTTGACTTAGTTGAAGCCGAGCAAGAACTCGTCGGTGGCTTCAATACAGAATATTCATCAATTAGATTTGCTTTGTTTTATCTTGCTGAATTTATGAACACGGTGACTATGTCGGCGCTCATCGTGACTTTGTTCTTCGGCGGTCCACAACCAATCGCATTCGGAAATTTCGTTTTTGATATTCCATTGATACCGAATGCTCTTGAGGGCACATTCTGGTTGTTGGCAAAAGTACTTGTATTCCTTTATATATACATTTGGTTCCGCGCAACTCTTCCACGATTGCGTTACGACCAATTGATGGATCTCGGCTGGAAGGTTCTGATTCCTGGTGGACTTGGTTGGTTCATGTTGCTGGCATCCCAACGCATGGCCCGACAAAACGATTGGAATATTATTTTGGTTACATCTGTCTCGGTCATCGTGATGATTGGTTGTTATCTACTTCTACAAGCGGCATTTACTCAAAGTGCGCGGCAGCGCGAGACACAAGGACCAATGTTCTAATGGGCTACCTCGGTGGATTTATGGTCACACTTCGTCAACGCGGAGAAAAGAATCGTGTCACAACACAATATTCAGGTGGTCGCGTGTTTCGTCGCAACAAAAAACGCGCTGTCAAGATGGACGAAAAACTTGAGAAGCCAGAGCGGCTACACGGTCGTCATGTTCTCAATCGATATGAAGATGGCATGGAAAAATGCATTGGCTGTGAATTGTGTGCAGCGGTTTGCCCAGCGAAATGCATTCATGTTCGCGGTGCCGATAACGACCCGATGAAGCCAACTTCACCCGGCGAACGATTCGGTTGGATTTACGAGATCAATTATCTGCGTTGTATTCATTGTGATTTGTGCGTCGAGGCCTGTCCAACCGAAGCGATAACCGAAACAAAACTATTTGAGTTTTCATTCACGAATCGCCAAGATGCGATTTATACAAAGAGCGAACTTCTCGTTGATAATTCTGGCAAACCTCAGCAACTTGCGTGGGAAGATTGGCGCGAAGGTGAAGATCTAAATACTTCAGGATGGATGCGAGCAACTGCTGCATCTGGCGATGCGAACTTCACTGGAGTTGTTTCGTGGAGTGGCGAGTTAGGTTACGGCATTCGCCCGGCAGAAGACAAGAGCGAATAATGGAACTCTTTGTTTTTGGTTGCTCAGCATTAATGGTTGTAGTTGGCGCAGTCGGAGTAATCACTCGAAAGCACCCAGTACACGCTGCATTAAGTTTGGTGCTGACGCTTTTTGGTGTGGCGGTTCTGTTTGTTATTCAACAGGCACACTTTCTTGCCGCGGTACAAGTGATTGTTTACGCCGGCGCGATTGTCGTGTTGTTTTTATTCGTGATCATGTTGTTAGGTGTTGACCGAGTTGAAAATCTTCGAACAGAACCGCTTACGACCCAACGTCCACTTGCCGTAATCGTGAGTCTCGGCTTAATCGGAATTCTCGTGGCTGCGTTTGCAACAGGTAGTGGTGTGTTGCATGAGCGTGGCGCAGGCTTAAATATCCCAGATGTGGCTAATGCGTCCGACGCCAATACCACACAACTTGCACATTCTATTTTTTCTCAATATGTCGTTGCATTTGAAGTAACTTCGGTGCTGTTAGTTGTTGCAGTAGTCGGCACTGTGCTTCTCGCTCGGCGAGCCAAAAGTGCAGTCACGGAGAATTCAAAATGATCGCTTTCTCGCTCGTACCAACCGCATCTTGGTATCTCGTGCTAAGTGCCGTGCTTTTTGGTATCGGAACATTTGGGGTTTTAATTCGTCGAAACCCGTTAGTGATGTTCATGTGCATCGAGTTGATGCTTAATGCTGTGAATCTCAGTTTTGTTACTTTGGCGCGAAAACTCAATGACATCAACGGGCAAACAATAGTTTTTTTCGTAATGGTCGTTGCTGCTGCTGAAGTAGTTGTGGGTCTCGGCATCATTGTGGCGATCATGCGAAATCGAAGTTCGGTGACTGCCGACGATCTCGCCGAGTTGAAGGGCTAATCATGCTCGACTTGATTTGGCTGATACCAGTACTACCTCTTGCAGGGGCAGTGCTCAATTTAGTTTTGGGTCGCAAACTTGGCGATCCGCGAGCAGGTTGGGTTGCGACGATCGCAACAGCCTCGTCGTTTCTAGTGACGGTGCTGGCTTATTTAGAGTTGTTAGGGCTACCAGCCGAAGAGCGCAGTCATGTCGTAAAAATGTTTTCGTGGATCGGAGTCGGCTCACTACAAGTTGATCTCGCAGTTCTTGCTGACCCGCTCAGCATTGTGATGGCGTTATTTGTTACAGGCATTTCAACTTTGATTCATCTTTACGCAATTGGCTACATGCACGGCGATGCCAAGTTCTCGAAATTCTTTTTGTATTTAAATCTCTTCGTTTTCAGCATGTTGATGCTGGTTCTCGGCGAGAATCTAC
>JAPKZT010000134.1 GCA_026393655.1 Actinomycetota bacterium
CGACCAAAAGTCAAAGCAATAGTTGATAAACAACTGAAGCGTCGTCGCGATGGCAAGATCCACTTGATGCGCGTGTTTGGAACATTCGGTAACGACGGCCGATTGCATGTTCGCGACACGGGCCCGCAGGGCAGTCATCAACTTGCAGCCACTGCGCTTGCGAACGGGTTAGCCCTTGTGCCTGATGGCGAAGGTCTAGCCGCAGGCTCCGAAGTTGAAGTGATGTTGCTCGGCTAATCGACGCGCAATAGGCTCAGTTCATGGAGATGCGATCGTGGAACTAATTGACCCGTTCGGCAGAACCGTTCGTGATTTGCGGATATCAATCACCGATCGTTGTAATTTCAGGTGTACTTATTGCATGCCAGAAGAAGGCATGGCATGGCTTGACCGCAAAGAGATTTTGAGTTTCGAAGAGATTCATCGTTTGGCGCAAATCTGTGTTGAGCGATTTGATGTTGACAGTCTTCGATTAACTGGTGGCGAGCCAACAGTGCGAGCCCACTTGCCAGTTCTAGTCGAGAAACTTGCAAAACTGCGAGTGCCAAAGACGGCGAATTCGCCGTTGGCAGGTAAAAACATAGATTTGGCGATGACGACTAATGGAGCGACGCTACGTCTGATCGCCGACGAGTTGAAAGCAGCCGGCTTGTCGCGAATAAATATCAGCCTTGATACTTTGCAACAAGAAAAGTTTCTCAAGATCACGCGCCGCGACCATTTGGCAAATGTCTTAGACGGCATCGACGCCGCGGTGCAGGCAGGTTTTGCCCCAGTAAAAGTTAATGCAGTTATTCAACGCGGCGTAAATGACGATGAGATCATCGCCCTTGCGAGTTTTGGTCGCGAAAAGCAAATTGAAGTTCGTTTTATCGAGTTCATGCCGCTTGACGCACAAGGGCAATGGCAACGCAACGATGTTGTCGGTCAAGATGAAATCGTTGCAGCGATCAACAATGTTTATCCGCTTGAGCAAGTTGCTAGTCGTGGTGCGGCGCCCGCAGATCGTTGGCGATATCTCGACGGCGCAGGCACAGTCGGTGTGATTCCGTCGGTGACAAAACCTTTTTGTGGAGATTGCGATCGCGTGCGGTTAACCGCCGAGGGCCAGTTTCGCACCTGCTTGTTTTCGACCACCGAATTTGATTTGCGCGAAATGTTGCGCGGCGATGCAACCGACGATGCACTTGCGGCAGAAATCAAGCGAGCGGTTGGCACAAAGTGGGCGGGTCATGCGATCGGCAACGTTACATTTGTACGTCCAAAACGCTCAATGAGCCAAATCGGCGGCTAGCTATGATCGCAAAAAACAATGTCTGAATTGAATTTTTCTCATCTCGACCCAATGGGTCGGGCGCGAATGGTTGATGTAACACCAAAAGAACCGACTCATCGCCGCGCGATCGCTCGGTGCAAAGTGTTTATGAAGCCTGCGACTACTGCAGCTATCGCCAATCGTGAAGTTAAAAAAGGCGATGTTTTAGCCGTGGCGCGAGTTGCCGGAATTCAAGCATCAAAACGAACCGCCGAGATGATTCCGCTTTGTCATCCACTATTAGTTGGTGCCGTTTATATCAATTTCGAAATTGGTGATGACCACATTGCAGTCGAGGCGCAAGTTGACACGATTGATCGCACGGGCGTCGAAATGGAAGCCCTGCACGCATGTTCAGTCGCTGCGCTGACGATTTATGACATGTGCAAAAGTGCCGATCGCGAGATGGTTATCGGAGAACTGACCCTGTGGGAGAAATCGGGCGGGCGCCAGGGCTTGTACCGTCGTGAAACCGGTGCCTAGAAACCCTTAAACGGCTATTCAATAGCGTTTAATAGCCGTTCGCGATTTCATTGATTCTTTGGATTTGGCGCTCGTTAGGCGTTGTTTCAACTTCGGTCGATGACTAATAGAATTAGTCAACCCCATGAGCAAACTAATTCTTTTGATTGTTGGCGCAGCTTGGCTCGCAGTTCTTTTGCCGCCTCTGATTCGCGCAAAAATAAATAG
>JAPKZT010000037.1 GCA_026393655.1 Actinomycetota bacterium
GATGACGGCGAGACAGCATAATAATCCGATGATGCGACGATCAATGTCGTCAGAAGCTGAAGAAATCGGCCAAGTTAGTGCCATGCCGCCAATTTGTAATGCAGCGATAAGGATTCCAACTCGTCCGTTACTGAGTCCTTCGCGTGTTGCATGAATTACAGCCATGCCGAGAATGCCACCGTGGGCAAGACCGACTAGAAGAATCGCACCGAAACCTGTCGGCACAATTTTTGCGAGATCTCGCAGGCTGACGTGAACATGATTTTCAATTTCGGGTGTGGCCGCTTGCTCTGAAATCGCAACCGGAATCACCGCCAACGACGCGACGATCGCGGCGAATGCATAACCACTGATGTTGCGCGCGTCAAAGTTGAAAACTAATAATTGTCCGACACCGTAGGCGCCAATGGTGACGAGATTGTAAATCGCAAGCAGTCGACCGCGAAAATGATTTTCGGCGAGTCCGTTGAGCCACGATTCGGCGATGACATAGAGACCAGCGAAACAAAAGCCTGTGCTGATGCGCATGATGATCCACAAGACGGGTGAGTCGAACAGGCCAGTGACGATTGTGGATGCGCTGAGTAGCGAGGCGAGCGCAGCGTAAACGCGAATGTGGCCGACTTGCTTGAGTGCGCGAAGTGAATACCAAGACCCGATCAAGAACCCCGCGTAGTAGGCCGTGGTGATTCCTCCGCTGATGATTGTTGGCAGGTTTTTGAGTTCGGCGCGGATACCCAGAAGCGTGCTGTAACTGCCTGCGGAGATGAGCAAAAATGTCAGACCCGTGAATAGCCCCCATGTTGCCAAAAGAATTGTTTTGCGATTTGAGTTCAGTTGGGGGAGAAATCGCATACATTCAGTCAAGCACGGGTTAATAAACTAGTTGAGTTCTTTGACTGGCAGTTTTGTGACATTAATCGGTTCAACAAATCGCGTCGCGAGCAACTAGCCTGACACCGACTTGGGTCGCTAGCTCAGTTGGTAGAGCGACGGACTTTTAATCCGCAGGTCCAGGGTTCGATCCCCTGGCGACCCACTTTTGTAACTTCAACTAGTTGGCTAGTTGGCTAGTTTTTGCATTCGGTGAGCAAGTCGTGAGTGCGATTTGAGCATCGCTTCAAGTTTTGTGCTGACTAGTTCATGTTTGCGCACAACATGTTTGCCATGCACGATTGTGTCGCGCGCCGCAACTGGGCCGCAACGTAACCACGCTTCAATTGGGTCGGCAATCGCGCCAGCAAATGCTGGGCCAGTTAAAGACCAAATCGCAACATCGCCGACACTGCCAACTGATAACTCGCCGATTTCGCCGACACGACCAAGGCAACCAGCGCCACCGCGAGTCGCACACTCGAGTGCCATGCGCGCAGTGCCCGCGGCTGCACCGCTGCGTAACTTTGCTAGCAACATTGCTTGACGCGACTCAAGCCACATTGATGCGCTATCTGCGGAAGAAGAGCCATCTACGCCGATGCCAACATGCACGCCAGCAGCGATTAGATCAATCACCGGCGCAATACCAGAAGACAAAATTAAATTGCTACTCGGGCAATGTGCCACACCAATTCGCGCCGCGCCGAGTCGTTTAATTTCTTGAGGATTAGGCATTACGCAATGAGCGAGCCAAGTTTTGTCATGGCACCAGCCGACTTCTTCTAGATAGTCCATTGGTCGACAACCAAATGTCGCCAGCGAAAATGCATCATCTTCAGAGTTTTCAGCAAAATGTGTGTGCAAGCGAACATCAAGTTTCGCAGCCAGTGTCGCCGAGTCAATCATTAATTGTTTCGTCACGCTAAACGGCGAGCACGGTGCGAGTGCAACGCGAACCATTGCTCCGTGACTGCGATCGTGATGCCTTGCGACTGCCTGCGCCGATTCGTCAAGAATCACATCATGATCTTGCACCACATCGTCTGGCGGCAACCCACCGTCTTTGATTGACAATGACATTGATCCGCGCGTTGGATGAAAGCGCATGCCGATGTCGCGTGCCGCGTCAATCTCGGCACTTAATAAATCTCCGGCGCCACTTGGATGAACGTATAAGTGGTCAGTTGAAGTCGTGCAACCCGAAAGTGCAAGTTCAGCCAAGCCGACCCAAGCAGAAACATGCGCCGACTCTTCATCAAGCGAGCGCCACAACGGGTAAAGAGTTTGCAGCCAACCGAATAATGGCGCATTTGTCATCGGCGGAAACGCGCGTGTCAGATTTTGATACAAGTGATGGTGTGTATTGATCAAGCCTGGCGTGACTAAACAATCGGTTGCGTCGACAACTTGTATTGCTTGTGGTGGTTTGCCGCTTCCAATTGCAGAGACAAAACCATTAGTGATCGCCACCCAACCGTTGCTGATTTCTCTTCGTTGGTCATCCATCGTCGCCACTAGCGACGAGTTCGCAATTACAAGATCTGCAATTTCTGTATTCAGATATTTAAGTCGCGAAGTTCGCTATTCGCGTGTCGTTCCTCGGCGTCACGATATAGCAAATGTCCAAGTAAGGCAGCAATACCAGCCGTTGATAATCCAACAATTATCGGAAACGCCAACAACGCCAAAACGAGAATGATTGCACCGGCCATTTTATTTCTCAGGCTTGTAAGCCCAAGCCTCAATCTCGACTGCACCACCAGCAGGCAGTGACAAAACACCAATCGTGCTGCGCGCAGGACGCGAATCGCCGAAGCCTTCAACGTATGCTTCGTTGAAAGTTGCGAATGTATCCATGTCAGTTAAAAAACACATTGTTTTTTTTACGTCGCTGATATTCGCACCGACACTTTTAAGTTGTCCTTTGAGATTTTCAATGGACTGTGCTGTTTGAGCTTTTACTCCACCGCTAACAATTGCTCCATCTTTGAGTCCGAGTTGACCCGAGACAATGATCCAATCTCCTGCGCGAACAACTGGCGTGTACGGACCAATAGGTGCTGTTTGTTTTGACATGTTTTAAATCGTAGATGATTTTTGCGCCAATAAGATAACTCACGTGAAAAATATAAGTCGTCGAAGGTTTATTTCGGGTTCTGCATCAGTTGTTGGTGCAGGTATTTCACTTCAAATGTTGACATCATGTGGCGGTAGTTCAACATCAGGTCAAAATTCATCAACTGACTCGCTTGCCGCGCCGGACTCTGATCAGCTAGCTGATCAATTAGCTGAACTGCCGAGCGATCTACAACTCGTGCAGCGCTTTCCGCAAGTTTTGGTTCCAGGAAATTTACGCTTGCCGATTTCGCTTGCGTTTTCTTCTGGGATTATTAGTGCGTCAAGCGATTTTAAATTTCCGCAAACACTTTCAGCTAAAGTCATTGATCTTTCAACCGACAAAGTGCTGATCGAAAACATTTCTGCGAAGTTGCACGGCGCTGAAATCTCTCTGCCGTATTATCCGTTCTACGCAGAAATCGCGGCAGCAGGCAACTACTCGCTGATTGTTGCTGGTGGCCCGTATGAAGGCACTGCTTTTAGTGTTTTAGAACGAGGTCAAGTTTCGGTGCCTGGCACTGGTGACTCGTTACCGAGTTTTGATACGCCGACTTTTGCTGATCATCGACAGGTTGAACCGATCTGTACGCGACAGCCAAAGCCTTGTCCGTTTCACGAAGTAACACTGAGTGATGCATTAAAACTTGGTGTTCCCGTTGCATATCTTGTCGGCACACCAGCGCATTGTTCAACTGGTACTTGCTCGCCAGCGCTCGACGGTTTAATCGAAGTCGCAACTCGTGTCGGCGATCGCGCCGTATTCATACACGCTGAGATTTACGCCGACGAGGCTGCAACTGTGATTGCGCCAGCAATCAAGGCACTTGGTTTAACTTTTGAGCCAACGCTTTTTATTGTTGATATGAGCGGCAAGATTATTAAACGACTTGACGCCGTGTTCGATTCACTAGAAATTTCTGACGCTCTTGCGTCAGTTGGTATCAGCTAAAGCTTTGACCGCATCCGCAACTGCGTGAAGCATTTGGGTTCGTGATTTTGAAACCTGCATCTTGTAATCCATCGTTGTAGTCAAGATTTGCACCTTCAAGAAGTTGCAACGACGCTGGGTCAACAACAACTTTTACATCTCCGAATGTTTGAACAAGATCATCGGCAGCAAATTCGCCATCGAAAAACATTTCGTATGAGTAACCCGAGCATCCGCCAGGACGAACTGCAACACGCAATGCGAGTTCGGTTGCGTTCTCAGATTCGAGGAGTTGTTTAACTTTGACTGCTGCTTTGTCTGTAAGAGTGATCATTTGACTGTCTCCGTCTCGGTTTATCGAATGTGATAAAAGACTATCGGTTGCGATGCAATACCCGCACGATTGAAGAATTGACGCACCCGAAATGTGCAACGAATACATACACGACCCAGGCAGGTAGTTTTATAGGCATGACTGGCCGCCGAGTGCCGCCCCCAACCCCTGCAGAGGTGACCAATCTGTTGCGCGCCGTAATCGACCCAGAACTTGGCGACAACATCGTTGATCTAGGCATGGCGACGGGTGTGACAGTTTCTGATGAAGGTCTCGTCACGATCGGAGTAAAACTTACGATCAAAGGCTGCCCATTACGTGTGCAAATAAAAAATGATGTTGAATCGCGTGTCACGACTCACCCTGGCGTTACAAAAGTAAAAATTGAGTGGGGTGAAATGGATTCTGATGAGCGCACTGCGGTTATGACTCGCGCCAGATGGAACGCTAAAGAAAATGCTCCGGCGACGCAGATACCGCTCAACACAAGAATTTTGGCAATTGCTAGTGGCAAAGGCGGAGTCGGAAAAAGTTCAGTAACGGTCAACCTTGCCGCCGCGCTTGCAAATCAAGGGCACACGGTTGGGGTTTTAGATGCAGACATCTGGGGATTCTCGGTGCCGCGAATGTTAAATATGTCTGATCGGCTTGAGGCAAAACTCGTCGCCGGAAGCGATAAACCAAAAATGATTCCGAACCAACGCGTGGTTGGCAAGGGTTTACTAAAAGTTGTCAGCACAGGCATGCTCGTCGAAGATGAAAGTACTGCGTTGATGTGGCGCGGACTGATGCTGACGAAAGCAGTTGAACAGTTTTTGAAAGATGTGCACTGGGGCGATTTGGATTATTTGTTGATTGATATGCCACCAGGTACTGGTGATGTGCAAATGGGCTTGGCTCGAATGCTGCCTCGAGCTGATTTGATCATCGTCACAACGCCTGCCGTGTCGGCACAGAAAGTTGCGATTCGTGCCGCTGATATGGCGCGAAGAAGTTTCTTGCGCATCGCTGGAGTAATCGAAAATATGAGCACGTTCACTTGCGAACACGGAACGAGTTATCCGTTGTTTGGTTCGGGTGGCGGACAAAATTTGGCTACCGAAATTGGTTCAGAGTTACTTGGACAAATTCCGATTGAAAGTGTGGTCAGCCATGGCAGCGACAACGGCGAGCCGGTTGCGATTTCTGGATCAGGATTTGCTGCTGAGGCCTTTCGTGAGATTGCACGAAAAATTATTGCGCAAACTGTGCCGGTCAATGAGATGGCTGGTTGTTCGGCTCGTTTACTTGAGAGCGTCGCATTGGCACTCGGCGACAAACCAACAAAATAACTAGTTCTTGACTAGTAGCCAGGGTCACCGGGCATTAACACGCCGATTACTTTGCCGTCGCTGTTAGTGCGCAGCCTAGGCAAAATTGCTACTGGCCTAGAAACTTTTTTTGCGGCGGCGAGTACTTCGTCACTCGTCTTGTAGTTTGCAAGAAACTTTAAGTTTTCTGAAGTCGGTGGAAACATCGCAAGTTCTCCGCGTGCGAGTTTGTCAAGCGCATCTTGAGGTCGCACCCACAGACTGGCAATTGTTTCTTGCGAATCGTGCAATGGCTCTTGTGCTTCTGGGGCACGTGCGACAAAAAATCGTGTGTCAAATCTGCGTGCCTCGCCGACTGGTGTTATCCAATGACTGACATAGTGAATTGAGTCGGTTATCAGATGCAAATCTTCGCTGCGACATAACTCGATCATGCTCAGCGAAAAGTCGTGAATTTTAAGCCGTGCCTCGTCGAAGCGATTAACGATCGCAGGTTGATCAAATGCAATTATTTGATTCGTTTTAGTGCTGCGTGCAAGCAACACGCCGGCTTCTTCAAAACATTCGCGAATCGCTGCCACCCAGTAAGCCAAACCGCCACTTGGAATCTCAAGTAAGCCACTTGCATGTTGGTCGTCTAAGCCATCACAAAGTTGTTCTAATTCTTCAATGCCATCTGCTTCATCGACTCTTCCACCTGGAAATACATACATCCCGCCTGCAAATGCTGCATTTAGTGTGCGTTGCAACATGAAAACTTCAAATGAACCATTTTCAATATCGCGGATCAGCATCACGGTGGCTGCCGGACGTAGCGCACTTTTATCTAGCTTGTCTAAATTGTCGAGTGGCGAAAAATTAGAGACTGAATCTGAACTTGTCACATCAACGAGAATACGCATTGGAAGACGTTGAAGCATCATCGCCAAATTCGCTGATATTTTAATTGGCGATTTTAAATTGGCTGTTCGCCGATAGGTTCAAAGCAATGAATCGCGTGTCGGTCGACACCGCGGGGCGCCCACCATCGGTGGATGCACTCGCACGAGAGCTGGCGAATCGCCATTCTCTGCCACATGCAATTCTCGTAGATTGTGCGCGCCGTGCGATTGCTGAAAATTCGGTATCAAATGTGCAGCAACAGGCCGATCAATTAGCCACTGAATTTTCTCAATCATTATTGCGCGAGGTTGTTAACGCAACTGGAGTTTTGTTGCACACAAACCTTGGTCGTGCGCCGATTGAGATTCACACATCTGATCGTGCATCAAATCTTGAATTAAATATGTTGACTGGCGAACGCGGTTCACGCCAAGACACAGTCGGAAAGTTGCTTGCTCTTCTTTGTGGCGCCGAGTCGGCGATCATTGTCAACAACAATGCTGCGGCTGTGTTATTAGTCGTTGCCGCATTGGCGAACGAGCGAGACGTTGCTGTTTCACGGGGCGAGAGTGTTGAAATTGGTGGCAACTTTCGAATCCCAGAAGTTACCGAACAGTCTGGCGCGCGACTTGTTGATGTCGGCACAACAAATCGCACCCGAC
>JAPKZT010000290.1 GCA_026393655.1 Actinomycetota bacterium
CAGGTTCCTGCTGAGATAACACCTGGAGCCAACACAACGCCTTCGCTCAGTTGACAATCGTGGTTTACCAGGCAGTTTGAATGAAGGTAGCAACGGTTGGCAATTGTCGTAACTTGTTTTATTCCAGCGTCAATACTGACTCGATCTCGCATCACGTTGTAATCACCGATTTTGACTCCGGATACTTGAGATGGATTCGCAGCTGACCATTGTTCAAAATCAAGCATTGCTTCTACTGGGCATCCAGTCGCAAATTCTGCTGGTGAACCGATCAGGTTGTAGGCACCAAAATAGTTATTTGAGCCAATTGAAACTTTACAACCCATACCGCCGATTATTGAATACGGTCCGATTCTATTATTTTCCCCTAGTTCAACATCGTGCGCAACAATGGCGGTTGGATGAATAATATTTTGTTGCAAGTGAAAACCTCTTTGAAATTAAAAGGATGCACTCCGGATCAGTCTAATGATCAAACCCAGCCTCTTTCTTGCGCATAATAATTCAAGGTTTCTTGAACCGTTGGTGCTTGGTAGCCAAGATTTACCGCCGCCGTGTTATCAATTAAATAGCAGTTCGACTCCGTTTGATTTACTGATATCACCGAATTACTTTTTAGGCAGGTCTTTAAAAACTCTGCTATTTGCGAAACTGTCATCGGTTCTTCAGCCCCGATATTCGCAATATGTTTGCCTTTTAATCCAGAAATTAAAAAGTGATTAGTGAAATCAGCAACTGCTTTCAGTGTTGTCATCGAATTATAAAGCTTGTTTGGGTTTGTGATCTTGACCGCTGAGTTTGATTGAAAACTTTCAACCATTCGTGGAATGAATGCTCGGTGAGCATGATTTCCGAGAACTATTGGAAACCTGATTATGAGTTGATTTTCGCAGCACTCTAATTGCGATATTAAATGTTCTGACGCTAGTTTTGACGAACCATAAATCTCGTGAGAATTAGTAGGCGTATTCTCAGTGAGAATCTGGTCAACAATATTGCCGTACACAGAGAGTGTTGAATACGCGACGATGCGAGTTATCGAGTCTTGCTGTTGTAACCAGTTAACCAGGTTGAGCGTTCCGAGCACGTTGCATTGCACGACATTATTTATGTCAACATCAACCCAAGGGAATGATCCAGCGTTGTGCACAACCGCTTCAAAATTTGAGTCCAGTCGCTTAAAATCATCAGCGCATGAGAGGTCGAGCGCCTTCATCTCTACAAGCGAATTTTCCGCGAGATGTTTTACCCGTTCGTTGTGACGTCTAAAAGTACCGACCACTTCGTGACCATGCGACGCAAGGGATTCAGCAACATGGCTGCCAACTAAAGAGTTTGCCCCAGATACTAGAATCTTCATACCTATTTAGGATAGAGGATTTCAATATGTTGACCCGTCGAACAAAATGCAGGCTATGTGAATCTGGGCAACTTGTGTTGTCGGTTGAGCTTCCGCTAACCACGATTGCCGATCACTACCGCGCGACTGGCGAGAAGCAAATGCCGTTGTATCCTCTCGACATTTATAGATGCGAAGCATGCGGACACATTCAATTATTGGATATTTTGCCACCTGCAGTTCTCTTTGACGCTGAATTCACCTATATGCCAAGTAAGAACCCGGCTCTGATTGAGCATTTCAAAATGTATGCAGACTTAGTTGCAAATCTATTAGACGATCATTCAGCCTCTGTCTGTCTTGACATTGGTTCTAATGATGGACTTTTCTTGCAAACACTTAAGGCTCGGTTTGGCTCTGAAATTCTCGGCATCGACCCAGCACACGCACCCGCTGAGCATGCGCGGTCGCAAGGCGTTGAAACGTGGGAGGAGTTTTTTTCAGATGATTCAGTTCGAAGGATCAAAGATCGATTTAAAAAAATTGATGTGGTCTCAGCAAATAACGTCTTTGCACATAATGATGATTTGATTAGTTTTGCAACCAATGTGGCTTCGTTAATGCACGACGGCTCAGTGTTCTCGTTTGAGTTTTCGTATCTCGTTGATGTTGTCGAAAAAGGATTAATCGGGACGGTGTTTCACGAGCATGTGAGCACTCATTCGCTGCTTAGTTTGATTCCTTTTTTGAATCGTTGCGGACTTGATTTGGTTGATATAAAGCGAATTGATACTCAAGGTGGCGCTGCGATTGGCTTTGCCAAGTTGCTTTCAGCAAAAGCACCAGTTTCTGAATCAGTGGCGAATTTGCTATTGCTTGAACGCAAGCTGGGTCTTGATACTGATCGGGGTATCAATATTTTCAGAGACCGAATCATGGCTGACAAAATTAAGGTTGTGGAACTATTGAAGCCTTACGCTGATGAAACAGTTGGTGGGTTCGGTGCGGCTCGAAGTGCGAATTTGCTGATTGATTTTTTTGAACTAGGACCGATCTTGAGTTTTATCATTTACGACAGTCCGCAAAAATGTGGTAAATGGCTGAACGCTTTTGAAGTGCCAATACTTCCGAACAGTTCACTAGTCGAGAAAAATCCAAAGGTCATGGTCTGCTTAGCATGGATTCACACAGAAAAAATTACCGCA
>JAPKZT010000206.1 GCA_026393655.1 Actinomycetota bacterium
CAATCCGATGAATCGGAAACGACCCATTGATTTTGCCGCCGTTGTGAAACCGCTTGATTAAATCGATAACTTCTGGCAGGCGATCTGTGAATTCAGATCCATTGAGATGTTTGCCATTTACGAACTTGGTTATCAATGTATTGAAACCAGTAAGTTCGCCAGCAATCCCTGGGGCTATTGCTAAGTCTGCGGCTCGTTGTGAAGCGTTCGCCTCATGCTCACGATTAATTCCCAAGACTTCGGTGCGTTCGCCAGGAATACGGATAACAAACTCTGAACCATCAATATCGGCAACGAAATTGCGATTAGTGATCCCGCCCGGGAGTATTCGCAACGAAATCTGTGCGCTCGACCAACCAGGCAAATTGTGCAGCACCGTTTTAATCTGACTGACAAGCGCGTCGTCGAGTTCGTTTGCCTCGTTTAGTGTGTTCATCTCACACGCTGCTCGTAATTGCAATTTCAACATCGCCAAGTTTTGGGTCAACTTGATTAGCCCACCGCATCGGAAGTGTAAAAGACCGATTAGTAACGATTGTGCGACGGTGATTCGTTGAATAGATTGTCTTGCCCTCCTGCAACACTGTGATCCGACTGTGTGGCTCAACAAATTTTGAAACTCTCAACAACATTCTGGCATTTGCATCATCTCGTGTAACTAATGATGGCCATGTGTGCAACAGCGGTGACTGAACACGAACAGCGACAGCGTTTTTCGACCATTCGCCATCGTTAAGCCAACTGCGTATTGCATCGACTGCACGGTGCGCATTAAGCGCGCAAAGATCCGAAGCTTCCGCAGGGTGAACGGCATTTCCGATTGCAAAGACTCCTGGTTGACGGGTTCGCCCGAATGAATCAACTTCTGGGGCTCGCGAACCCGTGCATATATCGAGATTAGTTTTACGCGCAAGTTCGTTTTCTGGTATCCAGTCTCCGGAGAAAACTATTGTGTCACATTCGATGTGTTTACCTGAGTTAAGTGTTACTCCCGTGACATGCTGCGTGCCGTGAATCATCGCAATGCCATCGTTAACCAGCACCGGAATTCGCCGTCGACTGGCAAAAAACCATCGGAGTGGAAAAAAGGTTTGATCTCGTTCGTCGCTCGTGATCAGTGCGACGGTTTGGCAGCCTCCGTGTTTAAGTGTTGTGATTGCAGTAAATGAGACATGCTCGGCGCCAACGACCACTGCTCGTTTGCCAACTTTTGCTCCAAGTTGATAAACAAGTCGCTGCAAAGCACCAGTTGTATACACGCCCGCCCCCCGATCTCCGGGCACAAGTCGTGCATGACGCGATCGTTCTCGAACGCCAGTTGCTAAAACTATTGCTCGTGCTTGCACTTCGTATCGCGAGTTTTCACCTGCTAGATCAACCAAAAGTTGTGGTGTCCAATTGAGCACGGTTGTACTTGCTTTCAGCACTACACCTTGGTTGCGGGCTCGTTGTTCAAGTTTGTCAGCATAATTTGGGCCGGTCATTACACGATGCAAGTCACGAACACCAAAGCCGAGGTGATATGTGCTTTGCGGTGTGCCGCCAAAATATTCTGCGCGTTCGGCGAGCAATGTTGATGCATTAAGTTGTGATTTTGTTTCGGTTGCACATGTCAAGC
>JAPKZT010000042.1 GCA_026393655.1 Actinomycetota bacterium
ACGTGGACCACGATCGCGGTCTCGGTCGTCAGAGCCGTATTCGCCACGCTCACGTGGTGCGCGCGCAGCAGAAACCTGCTTCATGTATGGCAAAAGTGCCATCTCACGAGCATTCTTAACGGCTGTCGCGATATCGCGTTGAAGTTGAACGTTGTTGCCGTTCATCCTTCGCGCACGCAACTTTGAACGATCTGACATGTAACGCTGCAATAAATTGACGTCTTTATAGTCGACAAAGCCAACCTTTTCTTTGACTACAACGTTTGAGCGCTTCTTTGGTTTGCGCAACAACGCTTTTTGGGCACGTAACTTGTTGGATTTACTTGTCATTGGGAATGTCCTTAATCGTCGAGTTTATTTTTATTGCTTAAATGAACTAATTAATTTCTAGAACGGTTCTTCGCCATCAAATGGCGTTGCTTCGCTGCCCGGGTTTGTACCTGAGTTTGCTGGGCGGTTGTTGGCTGCTCCGCCACCTTGGCCTTCTTGTTTTGGTGTACGTACAACCGTTGCGGTTGCCCAACGCAAACTTGGCCCGATGTCATCTGCCACGACATCAATCGCTGTACGCTTCTCGCCCTCGCGAGATGTGTATTCGCGTTGCTCAAGTCGACCAGTCACGACGACTCGCGAACCCTTGACCAAAGTTGCTGCTGCATTTTCGCCAAGTTGACCCCAAGCAGTGACATTGAACCAAGAAGTTTGCTCTTGCCATTCACCGTTGACCTGATATCGACGACCGACGCCCATACTGAATGACGCGACTGCTCGGCCAGTGGCAGTAAATCTGATTTCTGGGTCGCGAGGAAGGTTTCCTACGAGTGTGATGCTGTTGTCAGCCATTTTGTCCCTTTATTTCTTTTGTAAATATTTTTATGCCGAGACGGTCATGCCACGACGTGCGGCTTCGTCATCAGGAAGGCGGAGGAGTTTGTGTCTTAGAACATCATCTGCGATTCGCATGGCACGCTCGGCTTCGTCGAGTGCACCACCTGGCGCTGAGATATTGAAAATTGCGTAGTAACCATCTTCTTGTTTTTTAATTGGATAAGCCAAACGACGCTTACCCCACCAATCAGGTGTGCCATGAACTTTGCCACCGGCAGTAGTTACTGATTTAGTAACAACACTGATCCAGTTGTGGGCTGCGGACTCTTCAAGTTTGCCGCTGACAATAACCATTAATTCGTATGCTCGCATGAACGTAAAAACTCCCTTCGGACCCAACGATTAATTGGGGCCCCCGAAGGGGCAGGTATGTGAAGTTGAAAGTGTAACGGCACAAACACACAGTGCCACGTCCCTGTTGCAGGGTTATTGAGAGGCTGCCGACTTTCGAGACTTGCGATGACCCCCAAGAACACGAGTTTTAAGCAGATGGTGCCACGAGCAACTACGACAGACCTCTATTAAATAAGCCGTGAAACGCTCTGGACGAAAATCGAATTCTTCAACTTCGGCTCGAGTGGCAATAAACCGTCCATGGCTCGGCAACCGCGGACCAAAAACATATGACACCGTGACAAGTTGGTCGTTGACACAAATCGGACACTTGACTCGAGTTGATCGACCGAAGTTTCGAGCGACGCGCAACAACTCTGGATGTGCATCACACAAAGTGTCGCGAGAAACTTCTCCGCGACGAAAATTATTTATTAGAGCACGTCGTGTTAGACGATGATCAATTTCGCCGACAGAGTTTTCTGCGTGCGACTCATCGGTGTCTGTGCTTTCGGTTTTGCGTGCCATAATTATTTAGACTGTAACATTTAAGTAACAAGATTCGAAACTGAAAATTAATAAATCAGGCAGTTCGCAAATCCCACCACGATTTAAGGCGCTCACGAATTACCTCATCGCCGAGCAAACCTTCTTCAATGCGGATTTCCATAAGAAATTCAAGTGCATCCCCGATGTCTCGACCTGGCTTAATTTTAAGAAACTCCATTACTTGAGAGCCGTCTAGTTCGGGGCGCATTGCCTTTAATTCTTCACTTGCAGCTAGCTCGGCGATGCGTTTTTCAAGTTCGGTCATACGGCGTGCTAGCGCCTCAACTTTTTTCTCATTGCGTGTCGTGCAATCACTGCGCGTTAAAACATTCAAGTCAGCCAAATGTGCGCCGGCATCGCGAACATATCGTCGCACCGCAGCGTCGGTCCATCCCATTTGATAAGTATGAAAACGCGCGCTCAACGCGACGAGTTCTGAGACAGTTTCAATATCTTGAGTTGAATACTTCAATTTTCGCATTCGTTCGCGCGTCATGCGGGCGCCCACAGCTTCGTGGTGATAAAAAGTTACACCTTTGCCAGCGCGAATTGATCTTGTCTTTGGTTTTCCGACATCATGAAACAACGCCGCCAACCGTGTGATTCGAAAATCGCACGGAGCGTCAGGTTGAACATTTTCAACGACAGCCAAAGTATGCGTGAGTACATCTTTATGCCTATGAATCGGATCTTGTTCTAGTTGCATCGCCGCTAGCTCTGGTAGAAAATGTTGCGATAATCCATTATCAACCAAGAACCACAGACCAAACGACGGACGCAATGTGACCATCAGTCGATCGAATTCATCGCGAATTCTCTCGGCGCTGACAATTGTGATGCGCTCATTCAATAATTTGACCGCCGAAGTCAACTCAGGCACAGGCACAACCCCAAGACCAGAAATAAACCGTGCCGCTCGCAACATTCGCAATGGGTCATCGCTAAAACTTATTTCTGCAGATAACGGCGTGCGCAAAACTTTGGCAAGCAAATCGGCCATGCCATTAAACGGATCAATTAGCTCAGGAGATTCGCTGGTTACATCTAGCGCCATTGAATTGATTGTGAAGTCACGGCGTGAAAGATCTTCGTGAACGTCTTTTGAAAATTGCACATCTGGTTTGCGAGAGTCTGGCGAATATGCCTCGGCGCGGTGCGTCGTGATTTCGTAAACACGCTCGCCTTTTTTCGCACCGATAGTGCCGAATCGTTCACCTTGTGTCCATAATGCATCGGACCAGCCGGCAAGAACCGACTTAATCTGATCTGGATGGGCGTCGGTTGTAAAATCGAAATCCAAATCTTTGACATTGCGATCCAACATTAAATCTCGCACGGTGCCACCAACTAAAAATAGTTTGAAGCCAGCATCACGAAACCTAGGGACAAGCGGTGCGATCTCGTTTAAAACAGGCGCGAAGCGCTGGGGCATCACGCTTACAGGCTACGGATACGCAAGCATCAACCGATGAGTTTGCACACTTGATGGGGCTAATTGAAGGAACTAATTGAAGGGTCTGGTGGCACTACCGTAATTGCCTAATGATTATGCGCCTAAAAACAATGATCACGCCAATAATCATGGCTGTCGCAATCAGCACAGCCACTCCGTTGATATTGACTCTGCCTGCCGAGGCTCAACGAACACAGGAAATAGCCGTAACTGGTTTGAAATTATCTGCGCAGAACTTTCATATTTCCACTTCAGGCACATTGCGTTTTGTTTTTTCGGTAGACGACCCTAATTTGCTCAACAAATTAATGACTGTAAAAAATTCTGTGATTCGTATTTCGATTGGTGCACGAGTTACAGGGGGTGATCAAGCGGTTCGAGATCTAATTTCAGACCCATCTTTGTTCGCAGCAACAGACTCGGTTGACTTTGCAACTCAAAGTCTTCTGCGAAAACAAGACGGTCAATTCGAAGTCACTGCTCTAACTGGTGATTTAAGTGCCGTGGTGGCTAACGGTGTAACTTCTGGGTCACAAAATGACGTGAAAAAAATTGAATTCAGCGGACCGGGTATTTATCCAATTCGAATCGAAGCGCTAATAAACAAAACAATACGCGCCAATGTGACAAGTTTTGTCAATCGCGTTGATCTTTCAACTCGCCTTGAGCCAATGCCCATAAATCTGCTCGTCACTTTAGATAGCACGAACACACTGCAGCTTGATGGTTCGCACGTCGTTGACGATCTGACTCGTCAAAAAATTTCTCAATTAATTTCGCTACTGGAACTTGATGGACCACTCGTTTCAACACAAGTATCCCCGCAAGTGATTGATGGCTTGAGTAAGTCAAAAAACCCCGCAGATCAAGAGTTGCTTTTAAGGCTTACCGATGCAATCAGTAAAACCAATCTGATTGCGACGAGTTATCTGGCGTTCGACCCATCAGGCGCGCGTCAAACTCGGCACGAAAAAGAATTTAACTCACTTGTTGATCTTGGGAAAAGCAGTTTAAGTTCTCGTTTCACTTCTAACGTTGCGGTTTCCGATGTTTGGATTGCCAGAACCCCACTTGACCAATCTGGAGTAGACCTGCTGGCTGAATCTGGATATCGATCAATCGTTATGTTGCCTGCGGCGGGCGCAGCATTAGGCACCTTTGACAACACGGCTCGACCATACCGCCTCGTATCTGGCGCTAAGACGATGTCGCTTTATGTCGCAGACCCAACCTATGTAGCCCAATTAGGCGAAACGAAAAATAGTTCGTTCATTACTGCGAGCGCAATAGCTGCACAACTGTTAGCGCAACGGAGCAAAATTGAAAGCGACGGTGGAACTCCTTCACTTAAGCGAACTGTGTTGACAACTCAAGATGGTTCGGTATTGAATTCAAATTTGATTCACGAAATTTTATTGATTTTAAAACGCATTCCTCAACAAATTTCAATCCAAACACTGAATAATTTACCTGAACCTAGACAAGACGCATACAAACCAAATCTTCGAGTTAAAGATACATCTCAATTCAAAACACGAATGAACGATATTGACCTGCTTCGTGCTGACCTTCATAAACTCAATTCAACGCTCGACCAGAATTCGAGTACTTGGGCGACGTGGAACGAAAGATTGATGGTCATGTCAAGCGATACTTTGACCACAACCCAGCGCAAAGAATTTGCAACGCAAACTCGAAACGAACTCAAATCTTTACGAACTGCGGTGACACTTAAAGAAGGCACTACCTTCACATTCGGAAGTCGCAAAAGTCAACTGCGGCTTGATTTGAAAAATTCTTCAAACGAAGATTTGACGATTCAGGTCAAAGTTGAAAGCCCAAAACTTAAACTCGATAGATCTGTTGCTGTTATTGAAGTACCAGCAAATAGTGGCAACGAATTAGTAATCAACGTTGTTGCTTTATCGAACGGTTTATTTCCTGTTGATGTGCGAATTTTTACGGCCGA
>JAPKZT010000333.1 GCA_026393655.1 Actinomycetota bacterium
CAAGTTCAAGCCGAAGATTGCCAAAGGAGACTTTGACACCAAGGTGCGCCATATGCTCGGGTTTCTCGACGAAGGCCACAAGGTGAAAGTCACTCTGCAATTTAGAGGTCGCGAAATGGCTCACCCCGAGTTAGGTACGAAGATTTTGGATGCAGTGATCGAGCAACTCGGTCAAATCGCTAAAGTCGACACATCGGCTCGCCTCGAAGGTCGAAACATGACGATGGTTCTTTCGCCAGACAAAAAAGCAGTAAAACGCCCAGCCTCTGTTAAACCAGCAGACGCAAAGCCGCAAAGTTCGAACCCGCCAACTATTTCAAATACAAATCTCAATACGACAACCGAAACGGAGAATCAAAATGCCGAAGATGAAAACATCCAAGACAGCAAAGAAGCGAT
The DNA here is from genome assembly GCA_026393655.1 of Actinomycetota bacterium. GTDB lineage: Bacteria > Actinomycetota > Acidimicrobiia > Acidimicrobiales > Ilumatobacteraceae > BACL27. The sequence continues at coordinate 400 of JAPKZT010000333.1, forward strand.
TTAAAAAGACTGGTACGGGCAAACTTCGTCGTCAACAGTCAATGCGTCAGCACTTGTTCGAGCACAAATCAAGTGAGCGAACACGACGTCTTGATGGCACGGTTGACGTTCACACCGGTGACGTTAAGCGCATCAAGCGACTTCTCGCAGAGCGATAAATCGCACAAGTTATTTAAATAGTTCATTGACCAGCTAACCGAATTTTGATTGAAAGGATTTCAAAATGGCACGAGTAAAACGCGCAGTTCACGCCCGCAAAAAACACAAGGCGATTCTCGAAAAAGCTAAAGGATATTACGGCGATCGTAGTCGTACGTTTCGCTCTGCGAACGAACAAGTACTTCACTCAGGACAGTATGCATTTCGTGACCGTCGTGCAAAGAAGGGCGAGTTTCGTAGTTTGTGGATTCAGCGAATCAATGCTGGCTGTCGACTTCACGACATGAGTTACAGTCGTTTTATTGCTGGTTTGTCAAAGGCAGGCATTGTTGTCGATCGAAAGATCCTCGCAGACCTTGCAGTGCACGATGAAAAAGCATTCGCGCAATTAGTTGAAACTGCTAAGGGCGCACTCGTCTGAGTCTCACGCAATTAGCGTTCACGAGCAATCGTGTTCAGCGTCTACGAAGATTATGTAACGACAAGTCTGAACGAGCGCAAGAGAATGCGTTCGTTATTGAAGGCGCGACATTAATTGACGAAGCGATTAGTGCTGGCTGGCAGATTGAGTCTCAATTTGTTGCGCCTGGTGCGAGTCCATGTTCGGGCGCCGGAAGCGCAGTTAACGACTTAGCTCCTGGCGTTATTGAACGCGTCGCGTCGACAAACTCTCCGCAACCAGTTATGGCGATTGCTTTGAAGCGTGAAGTTGACATTGCCGATCTTGGTTCTGCAAAAAAGTCAGAATGGATTGTTGTTGTCGACAAAATTTCAGACCCAGGAAACCTCGGCACTATTTTGCGTTCGGCAGAGGCAGCTGGGGCGTCGGCTGTTGTTCTTACTAGTGGCACAGTTGACGCGTTTAGTCCGAAAGTCGTTCGTGCGTCGGCTGGCGCACTATTCAATGTGCCGATATACGAAGGTGCAACGATTGAGCAAGTAGCAGATCTTGGGTTTGCATTATGGGGATCATCGAGTCATGAAATGCCAAACTCGAGCAGTTTTACGGCCACAGATCTCTCTGGCAAAGTAGCTATCGTGCTCGGCAACGAAGCCCACGGATTATCGGCAAGCACGAAGGTTGATGGTTGGTTGACGATTCCACATGCTGGTCGCGGTGAGAGTCTGAACGTCGCAATGGCGGCAACTCTTTTGTGTTTTGAAGTTAAACGTCAACACGAGATTTAGCAGAATAATTAAACGCGACGCACTGCATCACTGAGACTAAAGTTAAATAGCGATGTCTGATCAATCAGTTGTTACTGCGATGACACAAGCTGTCGAATTGGCACAAAATAACGCACTGGCGGCGATTGCTGCAACAAAAGACTTGTCTGCGGTTAAAACTTTGACCGCAGATTTGAATAAAAAAGATAGCCCGCTAAACACGTTAAAGAGTGACCTTGGCAAACTGACATCTGTTGATGACAAACGCACAATGGGGCAGTTATTAAATACTGCGTCGCAGTCAGTTAATGCAGCATTGCTGACAAGATCAACCGAACTTGAATCGTTAGAGATCTCAGCGCGAGTTGCGCGCGAAGCAATGGATCTCAGCGAGTTCACTACTCGTCGCAAACGTGGTCACACTCACATAGTTACGCAAGCGACTCAGCGTCTTGAAGACGTTTTTATTGGTCTTGGTTTTCAAATTGCTGAAGGCCCTGAGGTTGAGACAGATTTTTATAACTTCGAAGCCTTAAATATGCCGAAGTCGCACCCCGCCCGCTCAGAGTTTGACACGATGTTTCTCGAATACGGCGATCCAAATTCGGTTTTATTGCGCACGCACACGTCGCCAGTACAAATTCGGGTAATGCAGACCTGGCAGCCACCGATCTATGCGATCATGCCTGGCCGAGTATTTCGCCGTGACACGCCTGATGCAACTCACATGCCGGTGTTTCATCAGATCGAAGGGTTAGTAATTGATCGTGGAATTACGTTTGCCCACCTAGCTGGCACGATCGAAGCATTCACGAAAGCATTTTTCGGCAACGAATTCACGAGCCGATTACGTCCGTCGTTTTTTCCGTTTACTGAGCCGAGTGCCGAGTTTGATATTCGTCGCGCCGATGGTGAATGGATTGAACTTGGTGGTTGCGGAATGGTTCACCCAAATGTTTTGATTAGTGGAGGCATCGACCCAGAAGAGTTCAGTGGTTTTGCTTTTGGTTTCGGAATTGATCGCATGGCCAAAGAGCGGCACAATGTCGAAGACATTCGCGAAATGTATACCAATGATCTGCGTTTCTTGAGGCAGTTCTAATGAAGATTTTGAATTCGTGGCTGAATGAGTTTGGCAATTTCGGCACTGACGTCGAAAAACTTGCCGCAGCGATGACGAGTTTAGGTTTGGCTGTTGAGTCAGTCACAAGTGTGGGTGCGCCAGTTAAGGGTGTCGTCGTGGCGCGAGTTTTGCGCACCGAGCGTCACCCTGATGCAGCGAAAGTGCACCGCGTTTATGTTGACGCAGGTGACGGTATTGAGTTGCACGTTTGGTGTGGCGCGTTCAACATGAAGCCGGGCGATTTGATTCCGTTGGCCACACTTGGCACAACGATGCCAGACGGGCGAGTGATTACACCTCGCGGAATTCTCGGTATCGAAAGCCACGGCATGCTCTGCTCAGGTATTGAAATCGGTTTGAGTTCTGACGCTGACGGTATTTTGATTTTGCCGAGCACATCGAAACTTGGTGCAGATGTTTTCGAGGCCCTGGGTGTTTCTGCCGACACGGTTTTTGATTTAGATGTAACTCGAAATCGCCCAGACTGTAATGGTTATCTCGGGGTAGCACGAGACCTAGGCGCAAAATTAGGGGTCAAAGTTTCAGCACCAGCTTTAGATAAAGCAAAAAAGGGCGCTGCTCGCTCGTTAAAAGTTTTGATCAGCGATAAACAGCTCTGCTCGCGTTACAACGCAACGGTGATGTCTGGGGTCGTCGTGACGAACTCGCCAGCATGGATTGCTCGCAGACTTACAAATAGCGGAATGCGACCGATCAATAATGTCGTTGATGCTTCAAATTTGGTGATGTTAGAGCTCAACCAACCAACTCACGCATTTGATGCCGACAAGATCGCCAATGCGTTCAAAATTCGCTGCGCGCGCGATAAAGAAACCCTCGTAACTCTTGATGATCAGACACGAGAACTTGCTATTACTGATTTGTTGATTTGTGACGGTAAAGATATGCCGATTGGATTAGCCGGTGTCATGGGCGGCGCGAGTACCGAGATCAGCGCGACAACTCGTGTAGTTGCACTTGAAACTGCATTCTTTGAACCGTCTGGCGTCGCAAGCACAGCTACACGTTTCGGTCTGCGATCAGAGGCGTCGTTGCGCTTTGAGCGGGGCGTTGATCCATATGGGATTGAAGCGGCAGTAGGCAGATTTGCGGCTCTGTTGCGAGAGTCGTGTCCAAATTTAGTTGTGCATGCCAAAGGCACCGATGTTAAAGAAAAAACATTGCCGCCGAAACAGAAAGTTGTTTCGTTGCGGGTTTCGCAAGTCAACCGCATTCTTGGCACCAAACTTTCCGCGAAGGCGATTAGCTCGTTGCTTGCAAAAATTGGTTTCGTCACTAAGTCGACGAGTACCGGCAAGATCATCGCACTCAATATCGCTGTTCCTTCTTGGCGACCAGACTGCGAATCTGAAATTGATCTAGTTGAAGAAGTAGCACGACATTACGGCTACGAAAACCTCGGCAAAATTGTGCCGCAATCGACGATGCACGGCAGATTGTCGCCGATGCAACAACGCCGTCGCGAACTGCGTGAAGTTGTAGTTGGACTGGGTGTTAGCGAAGCAATGCCTAACCCTTTCTTGGCGCCAGGCGATTTGTTGAAAACTGGGTTAAGTGAAGATCTCGCGATTCGCCTTGCGAACCCACTTGTGTTCGAAGAAAGTGTTTTGCGAACTTCGTTGCGACCAGGGTTACTCAAAGCAATTAGTTACAACCTGTCACATCGCAATTCAGATATCGCACTATTTGAGATTGGTCATGCATACCCAGCGCGCCCAGTAGTGGTTGCTGGTGAGTTGCCAGACGAGTTTGAGTCGCTTTGCATTGTTGCTGCAGGCGTAACCAGCGAGGTGGCAATGAATTGGTGGAGTCAGTTGTCAGTGACAATGGGGTTTGGCGCCCAGCTAGATCAAAAGAATGTTGAGTCTGGTTATCACCCGACACGAAGCGCGGCACTTCGTCGTGGTAAACAACTTCTTGGCAGTGTGGGTGAGATTGATCCAATTGTGCTTGCGAAACATGGCATCAATGTTTCTGTTGCATGTTTAGAACTCAACTTGAGTGTTTTATTGACTGAGATACCAAAAGTGTCAACAGCGAAATCTGTTAGCCGATTTCCGCGTAGTGATTTCGACCTTGCATTTTCGTTAAAAGATAGCGAACCTGCGAGTTCGTTGCTCAAGGTGTTGCGCCAGGCAGCAGGACCAGAATTAGTTGATCTCGCATTATTTGATGTTTATCGAGCGCCTGAATCGGCACAAGAATCGGCCTCTTCTTCAGCGCGAAGTTTGACATTTAGATTTCAGTTGCAGGCGCGCGATCGCACACTCACTGATGCTGAAGTTTCTACAGCTCGTCAACGATGTATTGACGCAGCAACAAAGCTCGGTGCGCAATTTCGCACGGTTTGAAAAAGGTTTAGTCGCCTAGATAATGATTCACACGAAGGCGCTGATCATCGGAAAAGATTCGCGGCCCCGTTGCTTTTGGTGTGGCGACGACGAGCAATATGTTGAATATCACGATCTGCAGTGGGCGAGACCAGTCGTAGACGACATAGCTCTTTACGAAAAGATTTGTCTTGAAGGTTTTCAGGCAGGTCTGAGTTGGCTGACGATTCTTCGCAAGCGCGAGTCATTTCGTAAAGCGTTTAGAGGGTTTGACCCAAAGATTGTTGCGAAATTCAATCAACGCGATATCAATCGCTTGATTAAAGACGAATCGATAGTTCGCCATCGCGGCAAGATCGAAGCAGCGATTAATAATGCTCAAGCAACGCTCAAAGTTCAAAAAGATTTCGGCTCTCTTGCAACATTTGTTTGGGGGTTTCGACCGAAATCAACGACCAGGTTGAATAGCAAAGCACCCAAACGAATCTCTGATATCAAAGCCTCGACTATCGAGTCTGAGGCACTGTCAAAAGCACTGCGAAGTCACGGCTTCAAGTTCGTTGGACCAACGACGATGTATGCAGCAATGCAGTCGCTTGGCCTTGTAAATGATCATTTAGAGGGTTGTTTTGTGCGTGAAGAGTGCGCGCAACAGCAGTTGATCGCAGTAAAAAAGATGGCCAAAACCGCTCGCGATAAACATGCATAGTAATGCATCTTGGTGTATAATCATACAACTATGATTAAAGTCGGTATTTTGGGTGCTTCTGGCTACGTAGGCGCCGAGTTATTACGAATCTGCGCATCGCACCCAGAATTCAACGTCGTATATGCAACGGGCGATTCTCAAGCTGGTTCGTTAGCTTCGACTCTTTATCCAAGTTTGACAGGGGCTTACCCGAACTTGATATTTGATGAGTATTCACTAGAAGCAACTCTCAAATGCGATGTTGTATTTCTGGCATTGCCTCACGAAGCGAGTTTAGAAATCGTTCCTAATTTGCTCAACAAAGTTCGTTTGGTGGTTGATTGCAGCGCTGCTTTTCGCTTAAAAGATGCATCGCTATATCCGCAGTGGTATGGGTTCGATCACACTCAAGCATCTGCACTTGAGTCAGCAGTTTATGGACTACCAGAGTTATATCGCTCAGAACTTAAACAAGCGAAGTTGATTGCAACACCAGGGTGTTATGTGACGGCAGCAAGTTTGGCGCTCACACCACTGGTTAAGGCTGGTGTGATCTCAACAACAGGCGTCATCGTCGACGCCGCATCTGGTGTCTCTGGCGCCGGTCGTGCGGCAAAAAACAGCAATTTATTTTGCACAGTTGACGAAGATTTCACTGCTTACGGTTTACTTGATCATCGACACACACCAGAAATAGAACAAGTAACTGGTGCGCAAGTTTTATTCACTCCACACTTGGCGCCAATGAATCGTGGAATCTTGGCAACCTGTTACGCCCGACCAGTTGACGCCAAAACTACAAGCACTGCATCGTTGCTAGCTGCTTTAAGTCGTGCGTACGCAAAAGAACCGTTTGTAGTTGTTAGACCTGCACCGCCGTCGACAAAAGCCACGCTTGGTTCTAACAGCGCGCATTTGTCTGCGCGTTACGACGAACGAACTGGGTATGTAATGGTTCTCTGTGCGATTGATAACTTGACAAAAGGTGCTGCGGGTGGGGCAGTGCAGGCGGCGAATGTCGCTCTCGGTCTTGATGAGAGTTTCGGGTTGAGCAAAGTTGGAATGTTTCCATGAGTAGTAATCCAGCGATTGTTGATCCACTAAATACAGCGAAATTATTGATCGAGGCGTTGCCGTATATTCAACAGTTCGCAGGCAAAACTATCGTTGTTAAATACGGCGGCAATGCACTCGCTGGCGCAACTGATGACGATGCACTCGGCGCCTTCGCTCGCGATATCGCGCTGTTGCATGCCGTTGGTATCAAGCCAGTTGTCGTACATGGTGGCGGTCCACAAATTTCTGCACTGATGGAGCGTCTTGGTAAGACTCCAACTTTTCATAACGGGCTGAGAGTTACTGACGCCGAAACTATTGAGATCGTCAGCATGGTGTTGCTCGGTACTGTCAACCCACAAATAGTTTCAGCGGTTAACTTTCATGGTGCACCGGCGGTTGGCGTGTCGGGTCATGATGCGAAGATGTTCGTAGTTGCGCCGCGTGATGAAGCGCTCGGCTTCGTCGGTGACATCACACGCGTAGACGCGACGATTGTTAAAGAACTTCTCGCTGACTCGAGAGTGCCAATTGTTGCCACGCTCGGTAGTCATCCATCAGGGCAGGCCTACAACATCAATGCAGATACTGCCGCTGGTGCGTTGGCCGAAGCACTCGGTGCTGAAAAATTGATTTATCTAACCGACATCGAAGGTTTAAGAACTAATAAAGATGATGCTGGTTCGATAGTTCGTCAAGCGACAACATCACAACTCAGAGCAATGCTTGGTTCTGGGTCGATAGATGGTGGCATGATTCCGAAAATTGAAAGTTGTATTGCTGCGATTGACCGTGGCGTTCATCGCGGGCATATTTTGGACGGCCGAATTGCTCACGTTTTGTTGCTTGAGTTGTTCACAGATTCTGGTATCGGCACGATGGTCTCGAAGGGTTAGGAGAAACAGATGACTGCTAAACAATCTCACGCGTTTGCAACAAGTCAGACGGCAACCGCAATTCTCGGTGGTCGTCCAGCGTGCCCGTTTATGCCAGTGTTTGGCGCCGCAGGTGATGTTCGAGCGCGGGCAGGGCACTCAGTTATGGGATGTAAACGGCAAGCGTTATTTAGATTTCTTATGCGGTATCGCCGTTACTTCACTCGGTCATAGTCACCCAGTGGTTGCGGCAGCTATTGCTCATCAAGCCAACACACTGATGCATGTCAGCAACTTTTTTTCAAACCCCGTTGCATTGCAAACTGCAATCATGGTCGACGAACTAATTAGTCGCTCATCAGGTCTTGCATCAGGTGCTGGTCAGGTTTTCTTTTGCAACTCTGGTGCCGAAGCAAACGAAGCCGGTATCAAACTTGCCAGAAAGTTCGGCGGACGCGGCAAGCATGTGGTTGTTAGCGCGCTCGGAAGTTTTCATGGTCGAACCCTGGCTGCCCTCGCGGCAACTGGCCAACCTGAGAAACACGAACCATTTGCCCCGATGCCTGACGGGTTTCGTCATGTTGTGTTTAATGACATCAAGTCTCTTGAAGCATCACTTGATGCCTCAGTAGCCGCAGTTTTGCTCGAGACTGTTCAAGGCGAAGGTGGTGTGATTCCGGCTTCTAATGAATATTTGCAAGCAGTGCGAGAACTCTGCACGCAACGCGGCATTTTGCTGATGATCGACGAGGTTCAAACTGGTTTCGCTCGAACCGGCGAGTGGTTTGGTTTTCAGCACGCAGGTATCAATCCAGACGTAGTGATGCTTGCAAAAGCAATGGGCAATGGCATGCCGATCGGCGCATTATGGGCGCGCAAAGAAATAGCCGCTGTCTTCAAACCTGGCGATCATGGCAGCACGTTTAGTGGCACAGCGATTGCAACCGCCGCTGCGCGAGCAACAATTCAATTGATGATTGATATGGATGCGCCGAAAGTTGCGAAGCAGCGCGGCAAAGAACTTTCAGAAAAACTCCGCGCTGTAGATGGCGTCGTTGAAGTGCGTGGTAAAGGTTTGCTATTGGCCGCCGAGTTGAAGCCAGAACTTGATGCAAAAAAGATTGCTTCACAATTATTAGATCAGGGTTTAATCGTCAACGGCGTTACGAGTCATGCTTTGCGATTAGCGCCGCCGTTAACGGTTAGTAGTGCAGAGATTGACGAAGCAATCTCGATAATCAAACAGGTTGTGCAATGAGGTCAGAGCGATGAACATCAGACATTTTCTTGACATCACAGATCTCTCGGCACGAGATCTTGGCAGCGTAATGAATTTGGCACAAGTTGAGATCTCTTCTTTGGGTCGACCGCTTTCTGACAAAGGTGTTGCATTGATTTTTGAAAAGCCTTCTAATCGCACGCGTCACAGCATGGAGATGGCTGTCGTGCAACTCGGCGGACATCCGATTTTTACGCGTGGTGAAGAAGTTGGTTTTGATCAACGTGAGACGGTCGAAGATGTCACGAGAATTATGGCCGGGTATCACCACGTTATTGCTGCGCGCGTATTTGAACATTCGATCTTGCAACGAATGGCCGCGGTTTCAAGTGTGCCGATCATCAATATGTTGAGCGATCATTCTCATCCGTTGCAGGCACTTGCGGATTTGTTGACAATGCGCCAAGAGCTCGGCGAGCTTCGTAATAAAACTGTTGCATGGATCGGTGATTACAACAATGTTGCTAGGTCACTTGTTGAGGCGTGTGCACTTGACGGCATGCATATTCGACTCGGTTGCCCCAAAGGTTATGGCGCAAACGAAATTGAGTTATCTCGTATCGCGAATCTTGGTGCCGCATCGGTTGAGCAATTTTCTTCAGCGCGAACTGCGTCAACTGGCGCTCATGCTGTTCACACAGATGTTTTCGTTTC
>JAPKZT010000012.1 GCA_026393655.1 Actinomycetota bacterium
GGTCGAGTTGAAGCGAGCTCTCGCCAACTTTGGTCGGTTTGACTTGATGAATCAGCAATCGAGCGAATCACAGCATTCGCAAGATAAGAAAAACAGACTACAAAGACGCTGATAATCAGAAGCCTGAATCGAATGATCTTGAAAGTTGCGTAGTTACGACCGAGCAAAATGCCGGTGATGAAAAACGCCAACCATGGGAAGAGCGGATGGGTGTAGTCAATAAAAATTCGAATCAATAAATTTCGAGGAGAATTGGCTTCGACTGGTGAGAGCCATGTCGTGAAATTTCCGTTAAAAGTTTGTGCGAATCGCCACGACTCAACCGTCGTGGCGATAATTATCGAAACTACGCCGAGCGAAATCAATTTTTGTTTTGACCAATAAGCGATCACGCTGGCGACCAAAAAAAATGCACCGTAGTACGGAAGAATGGTTCCAGGCCAAATCCAGTTGATGCAATAGCCGAGTGTAAATAAAAAAAGTCCGCGTCGCGCGAGCCGCCAGCGTGTTTCGGATATCAGTTGCGCTGTATTTGTCTCGCTGGTCATGAGTGAAACACCCATGCCCGCGACGATCACAAAGCCAACCGGAAACGGATTAGCAAGTACACCATTAAATGGATGCCACCAGCGTTCGTAAATTGAAGGCTCTGTAGTGCTTAGCGCGCCAGAGAAGTTTAAGTAGCCGTGGTAGTTGAGCACAATGATTCCGAACAATGCAATTGTTCGCATCACATCCAAACTGACTATTCGAACATCGTTTTCACGAGTACTTGAGCACAATGATTCCGAACAATGCAATTGTTCGCATCACATCCAAACTGACTATTCGAACATCGTTTTCACGAGTACTTGAGTCAAGCGACATTTTTAGATCCAAGAAATAATGTCTGGATACACACGCGTAAGAGGTTGTTGCACATCGACATAGTCGCCAACCTGTGGCAATTTCTCTCCCTTAGGAATAAACACCATTGAAGTGTGCATATGTGATGGCTCAACAAGTTCAAGACGTTGTTGATTGAAATGAAATGGGCTTAGTTCTGCGCCAACTAGATGAACGCCATGACTTGTGCCGGCGCCGATCATTGCAATGGCGCCATCTTGTTTGATCTTGATGTTTCGATATCCAACGGTTTCACCCTGACCGACAGATCGAAGATCAAGCACATCGGCCATCAGGTGTGTCATTGATTTATCGCCAAGCCAAAGTGCTGTACCCGATCTGGCTCGAATTATTCTCTTGGCAAATTCTTGGCGGAGTTGCGTAATGCCACTTGCATCAATATGGCTAACAAACCAAGGTAACTCAGAAGATATTTGCAGTATCCAGTTTCGAATTTCAGTGAGATGGTCGTTTGGGTCTCCATCAAGAGGTGGGTGAATTGACCAACCAACCTGAGTCAGCCCCGCATTTTTAAGCGCCGCTAAAACATCTGTCAGTTCATCTTTGTTGGCACCGTAACGGTTCATACTCGAACGAAGTTTGACGATCACAGATCCATGCCAAGATTTTTTTCTGAGGTTCTCAACGTGGCTGAGTGAACCAACTGTCAAGATTGTGTTTGCCGGCAAAGACTCTGGCAGTTCGACACCTGCTGGGGTTAGAACGATCGCAACGCAATTTTTTGGCACTTCGTGTGCTTCAAAAACCGAGCCAACTGCAATTTCATTGGCGATTGAAGCGGCATGAGACATGAGGGTTGCTCGTCCAAACCCATATCCGTTGCCCTTGACAACCGGGACGAGATCACCAAAACTATTAGCAACTTCACGAAAATGACGCTTCCATGAAATTGAGTCAACGTTTAATCGCAGAGTCATTGCGACTAACTTTACAGCCGCTTATTAACTGAGTGGCTTTTTCCGTTTAACCCTGTGTGAGATGGCACGGAAACCCTCAATAATTATCGTCACGCCGAAGGCTCCAGCGAATGCAATCAAAAATGCTTTGGTGTGATCATCAGCAAAAGACTTTCCGCCGATATATCCAAGTAGTGATGCATAAAGCGACCACACACTCGCGGCAACAACAGTCCAACCGATAAACCATTTGCGCGGTTGACGAGTAACACCGCATGAAAGTGTAAGAACTGTGCGTCCACCAGGGATAAATCTCGCAGTGATCAATAACATTCCGCCGCGTTCATGAATCTGGTCAACAATGTTTGCCATTTGTTTGGCACCGCGTTCTGTGCGCGTTCGTCGCTTGGTTACCCAATCACTTGCTTCGCGTCCGATGAAATAACTTAAGTTGTCGCCGATAAATGCACCACTGGCAGCGCAAGTAATGACAAGTGCAATTGAAAGTGAACCAGAACCTGCGCTTACGCCACCAATTATCACAAGTGATTCACTTGGCACGATTGGCAGAACAGAATCAAAAACGGCCACTGTGAAAATAATCAAATAGAACCATGGCGATGAAGAAGATTCTTTTAGCCAATCAAAAAAAGTATTGACAACTGTGAGCACTACGAAACCCTAGCGAGAAACTAAGTCGCTACTAGTTTGTTCAAACTAAATATCTGGCTCTTCGTGCGATTTCAAACGTCGTAAGTTTGGTAAATGTTTGGCAATAATAAACGCAACCAGTGCCAACGTTGCAGCGATCTCCCAGTTTTCTGCCTTCTCCCATGAAATGCCAAATGGAAGCGCAATTGAAATTGCCAATGATGCAATCGAAGCTTTACGAGTTGCCTTGGTCAGGACAAACCATGAAGTAAACAAAACTAAACTTGTCAGTGGAAACAACATAAACATTCCACCACCACCACATGCAACGCCTTTGCCGCCTTTGAATTTTCGAGTCACTGGATATGAGTGACCAATAATCGCTGCGAACAAACAAACATATGACAATGGTAAGGGTCGGTCTGATGTAGTGATCCATGCCAGGCCAACGGCGAGGGCAGCCTTGGCCATATCCATCAAGAACACAGCAAGCCCAACTTTCCATCCAAGATTGCGGATCACATTGGATGCGCCCGGGTTGCCAGAGCCAACAGTCGTGATGTCAAGATTTTTTCGACCTGCAACGATCGCCGCACTTGGAAACGTTCCAAAAAAATATGAAATAACTATGACAACGATTGCGATCAGAACTTCCATTTAATACCCCTGAGTGATTGTAATCAAGTTGGTTTTGTATGACTGGTCAGAGAGCTAGCGACAGTTTGGATCATCTGGCGGAACAACGCCGACCGTCTTTTGTAGTGCGGTTGCAGTCGGAATTGTTGTTGTCGGCGCTGTCGTAATCGTGGTCGTTTCTGATATCGCCAGAGTCGTTGTCGTGGCAATTGCAATTCTTTTAGCCACAAGAACAACTGTTGGGTTGTTCTTTGTGCGAATCGAAGCCTTTTGCGCAGTCACTGGTGAGCGACCTTGAAAGATCTCAAGAACTTGTTTCATTGATTCAGATTTAATTAGTGGAATCAAAACCGAAAGTTCGCCGATGCGTTTTGGGTAAGAGTCAATCGTGTATGTAGCCACCGTTCGGGTATTTAGATCTCGCATTGCTTGAGCCAGGTCTAACATTCCGCGAGGCGTGAGCTGATCGTCGGTAATCACATTTTTCAATGCAGCATTTAGCAAGTCGTTAGCAACCCCAATGTTTGACGAACCTTTATCAAGTGCTCGTTGCATTGATCGACGCAAGAAATCTTGTTGTCGACTAATTCGGCCGAGGTCGCCTGTTGGGTCTTCTAACCATTTTTGTTTGGTCGTGTCAAAATATCTATAGCCCGATCGTGAGCGAACATATGCCAGGGCGCGATCGCCGTCAAAATTTATACATCCTGGTGTAGTGACACTGAAACCAGTTTTCTTGTCATGCGTCGGATACAGAAATGGAACCTTGACGCCGTCAACTGCTGTCACAATCTCTTTGAACGCACAAAAATTAACATTTACATAATGATCAACCGGAATGCCGAAACTTTTTTCAATCGTGTCAACCAGACGATTTGGGTCAGTGCTCTTAAATGCAGAGTTGATTCGGTTTTGTCGAGTTGTGCCGGCGATGTTTACCCAAAGGTCTCTAGGAAACGAGAGAATTGCTGCACGCTTTGAACTCGGGTCAATCCGAATAATCATGATTGTGTCGCTGCGCTCGCCAAGACTTGTGCGGTCACCGATTCCGCCCGTAGTTTTACTCTTGGCGTCGGCGCATGAGCCGTTGTCTGAACCGGTCAATAAAAAGTTTTTTGCGTCAAGGCTTTTTGGATCAAGAACCACATCTGAATTAGTTGGTGAATCATTCGCGCTTTGCGTTTGGTTGTCTGGGTTCTCTTGAGAATTATTCAATGTGACAATGAGCCGTTGGTTAACACGACCATTAACCCACAACATTCCGAGTCCGGAAAAGACCATTAATGTAACGACGAATATGTTTAGTGACAGTACGAAATAATGCGATTTCGGTCTTGGGCTAAATTTTGGTTTTGATCTAAACCGTCGCAACATGCAATATTTAGGTTAGTGGAGTAGCAAGAGTTACCTGCGCGACAATATCTTGCGTAGTTGTCTGCGAATCAGAAGTTACAAACTTTATTTCCTGCAATGCTCCGGCGTTGCGTAAGTCAAGAATATTTGCTTCCAATAGATCAATCGTTGCACTTGATGTCGTAACGACGAGTTGCGAAACTTCAGCTCTCTGTGAAACCTTTGCTTCTGTTTTGGCACGCCGCACTGCGGCAAGCACAACGCAAGTTGCATCAAGCAACGAACTTGCATCATCTGATGCGTCAAAATCTGCAAGAGTCTCTTGAGTTGTTGGCCAGTTCGCCAAATGAATTGAACTCGATTGCCACCATGACCAAACCTCTTCTGTGGCGAACGGCAACATCGGTGCAAGCAAACGTTGAAGAATACTGAGCGCTCGGTGCAAAGAACTACGCGCCGATGCCGATTCTTGACCAGGGCTGTATGCGCGAGTCTTCACCAATTCGACATAGTCGTCACAGAACCACCAGAAAAATGCTTCTGTTCGTTCAAGCGCTCGGGCGTAATCAAATTGTTCAAGTGCGAGTGTGGCTTCGTCAACCACCACTGCGAGGCGAGTGAGCATTGCGTGATCAATCAAATCAGTCGGCTTTGAATCAACATTTAGCTCACCTGCACCGAGCACAAATTTCGTCAAGTTCAGCAGTTTGGTTGCCAATTTGCGTCCGACTTTCATTTGCTCTTCGCTAAAAGTTGTGTCAACACCAGGTCGCGCGCAGGCAGCCCAATATCGCACGGCGTCGCTGCCGTATTGATCAAACAAATCTGATGGTGTTACAACATTGCCTTTTGATTTCGACATCTTCTTGCGATCCGGGTCGAGAATCCAACCAGATAATGCGGCGTTCTTCCAAGGTGCTTGATTGTGTTCGAAGTTTGAACGAACCATCGTGGCAAACAACCACGTGCGAATAATGTCGTGACCTTGTGGCCGAACATCCATCGGGAAAATTCTCGTAAACAAATCTTGATCATCTATCCATCTGCCAGCAATTTGTGGAGTCAGCGAAGAAGTCGCCCAAGTGTCCATGATGTCTGGGTCACCAACAAACCCGTTGGCTTGGCCGCGTTGATCGGCGACAAAAC
>JAPKZT010000180.1 GCA_026393655.1 Actinomycetota bacterium
CCGCTCCCATGCCAACAGCCTCAGCAAAAAACACTTGATGTTTTGACCGATAAACCAACCAGACGAAAGCTCCAACAGCAATTTGCGCCGCAGCCAACAAGATTATGGCTGCAATGTCTATTGATCTCAAGCCACAGATCATCAAAAGCAACGCTAAGAAAACAACACTGAGTGCTGACTTTGAAGCCAAATCTTTACTCAGAATGCGCACTTGTATATTCTAGAACTAAGTCATCACCGTGAAATGTTTGAGATGTAGCGACGACATCTAACTAAGTAATAAGGTGTCTATGTCTTGGTTAATAATTCTCGTCAACTTGCCGAACTTGGCTTCTACCCGTTCGAAGATACCAGATGGGCGTGGAATGATCTTTGGAGTCGGGTGCAATCGCAGGCGAAATGGCTTCCTGAAAAATTGCAATGGACAGGTGATCCACAAAATCTTTGGATGCAAGACGAACTTGTGGTCAGCCACACCTGCGGGTGGCCGCTAATCACCCGACTATCAGAAAAAGTTCGCGTGGTTGGCGCACTTCGGCACACAACGGCAGAATCTGCAAGCCACTATTATCGCAGCGTTGTTTTAGGCCGAGTTGACGGCACGCCATTTGATTTTCAAGGATCCATTGCCGCAATCAATGACCTTGAAAGTCTTTCTGGTTGGATCAGTTTGATTGCGGCTATCCACGGCCCGCAGGAGACTTGGCGCGGTGAAATAAAGATCTCGGGTTCACACATTGAAAGCGTGCGAATGTTGTGTCGTGGTGAGGCAGACATCGCATCTATCGACAGCGTCACACTCGCCCATTTGCGCCGCGTGATGCCAAGCGAGATAAATGCGCTTTACCAAATCTGTAACGGGCCGCTCACACCATGTTTACCGATCATTACGAATGCAAAAACAACGGATGATCAGTTGCAAAATCTGCGCGATGCATTTAAATACGCCTCTATTGACAAATCAATTGCTAACGCCACCAGTGCTCTATTTATAAGTGGCTTTGATGCGCTCGATCTTGAAGATTATCTTCCATTACGATCTCTTACCCCAAACCTATAATCACGATATTGATTTTAAAGCGTCAACAATCGCCGTAATCGCTTCGGGATTTGCAAGCGCCTCAACATTGCGCACTTGACGACCATTAACAGCATCAACAACTGCGAGTTCGACTAATTTATTGCTCCGCGTACGTGGTAGATCAGCAACAGAGATAATAATTGCGGGCACATGTCTCGGTGTACACGCGTTACGAATTCGAAGTTTTAATTCTGCAATCAAGTCGTCCGAAATCTTCATGTTCGTCCTGAGTCGCACTGCAAGAATAATTCGCACATCATTATCAAAATTCTGGCCGAAGACGAGACTTTCGAGAACATCAGGATGTTGTTCAACTGCGCGGTAAATTTCGGCTGTTCCAATGCGAACTCCGCCAGGGTTAAGCGTTGTGTCACTGCGTCCGTGTATCGTCATGCCGCCATTTCGCGACCAAGATGCGAAATCACCGTGACTCCACATTCCAGGAAACCTTTCAAAATATGCGGCACGAAACTTTGCGCCAGGATTAGTTGGATCTGGATAGCCCTCCCCACCGTCACCCCAAAAGCCCAGTGGCACCGACGGAAAAGGTTGACGGCACACAAGCTCACCCGCTATATCGAAATCTTTTCTCAATGAAATGCCCGAGTCATCAAGCACATCGCTATCCATACCTAAACAAGCGCGCTGAATTTCGCCGGCATAAACCGAACTACTCGGATCGCCGCCAACAAAGCAGGCACAAATATCAGTGCCACCAGATATCGATGCGAGGTGGACAACCTTTGAAACTTTCTCATACACCCAGCCGAAACCTTCGGGTGCGAGCGGAGATCCAGTGGAACAAATAGTTCTGAGCGCCGTCAAATTATGTGTCGTCACTGGAGAGATTTCTGATTTACGAGCAGAATCGATGAACTTAGCAGAAGTGCCGAGCAAAGAGACTTTTTCGACTTCACAAATATCAAATAAGCGCGTCATCGTCGGATAACTTGGCGAGCCGTCATACAACACTGCAGTAGCACCGCTTGCAAGAACCGAGACGAGCCAATTCCACATCATCCAACCAGTGGTTGTGAAATACAAAACACGATCACCCGCACGAATATCACAATGCAATTGATGCTCTTTTAGATGTTGTAGCAATACACCACCTGCTCGGTGCACGATACATTTCGGCACGCCAGTGGTGCCCGATGAATAGAGCACGTACCACGGATGGTCAAAAATGAATCTTCTCGGAGAGATCGGCGCTCCCGTATAAGACGAAATAATGCTTTCATAGTTTGTCAGCACCAATTTCGTGCTCACTGATGGTGAGCCAACCAGCAAAGTCATAACAAGCGACGGCAACCCTGCTCTAATAACCTCGAGTCGTTCAAGACAGTCAAACCGCTTGCCACCATATATATATGAATCAGTGGCGACAAGAACTTTTGGTGTTATCTGACTAAATCGATCGAGCACTCCCTGTGCGCCGAAGTCTGGTGAACAAGAAGAGAAAACTGCGCCAATTGAAGCCGTGGCGAGCATTATTTCAATGGCTTCAATTCCATTGGGCAACCAGGCAACGACACGGTCACCTGCAACTACGCCAAGCTCTTCTAGCGCACCAGCCAAACGCGAAACTCGCGATCGTAAGTCGTCCCAAGTGCGGACTGTTCGATTGCCCGTCTCATCGATCGCGATAATCGCTTCACCATCACCAGAATGACGAAGAAAGTTTTCTACGACGCTCAATTTTGCATCCGGAAAAAACTTTGTTGAGATAAATTCACGCGACGGATCTGACGGATATTGAAACCGTTGCATAATTCGCTCGCCGCGTTCACCAACGACTCTACAAAAATCCCATACACTTGCCCAAAATTCTTCAGGATTAGCAATTGACCAACTATGTAAATCTTCAAAACCGCGGGTACCTGCGAACTCTTTAAGCCGAGTTTTACTCACTTGGGCAGGATCGGGTGTAAATAGGATTTCGCCTCGCTCTGTCACGGCTTATAAACTAGTGCTGTGAATTGGGATGTCTTTATTACATGCGCTGTGACTGGCGCTGGTGAGACCACCAGCAAAAGCGACAAGGTTCCAGTAACTCCACAACAAATCGCCGAATCCGCAATCGACGCCGCCAAGGCTGGCGCGGCAGTTGTCCATATTCATGTTCGTGACCCAAAGACCGGCAAAGGGTCACGCGACGTGGACCTCTATGCAGAAGTCGTAGAACGTATTAGATCTTCCGATACGGATGTAGTGATAAATCTCACGGCTGGCATGGGTGGAGATCTCGTACTCGGTGGGGATGAAAAAGTTTTACCGGTTGACGCGGCCAACACTGACATGGTGGGTGCTACCGAAAGACTCGCCCATGTTGCTCGTCTCAGACCCGAAATTTGCACGCTCGATTGTGGCACGATGAACTTTTCTTCGGGTGGTGACTACATCATGGTGAACACGCCAAGTGTTTTGCGCTCGATGGCTAAGCAAGTGCAAGCACTAGGTGTGCGCACTGAACTTGAAGTTTTTGATACGGGTCATCTCGTAATGGTCAAAGACCTAATCGCTGAAGGGTTACTAGATGATCCAGTGATGATTCAACTTTGCATGGGTATTGCCTATGGGGCACCGGATGATCCGACAACTTTCATGGCACTTGTGCATCAATTGCCACCCGGCGCTGTGTTTTCTGCTTTTTCAATCAGCCGAATGCAATTACCATTTGTCGCAATGGCGGCTCTTGCGGGTGGCAATGTGCGAGTTGGGCTTGAAGACAATATTTACCTGTCGCGTGGAGAGATGGCTTCGAACGCTGATTTGGTTTCGCGTGCAGTAAATATTCTTGAAAATATGAATGTCAATGTCATAGGTCCTGAGGCAGTTCGCAAGAAACTTCAACTCACGAAACACTCGTGAAAGCAAGTACTCCACTTCAAACCATTGGTTTATTAGGAGGCGGCGTAATCGGTGCCGGATGGGCTGCAAGATTTGTGCTTAATGGTTACGACGTCAAAATATATGACGTTGATCCGCAAGCCCAACGAAAAATTAGTGAAGTAATGACAAATGCACGGCGCGCTTACGCCAAATTAACACTTGCACCATTGCCTCGGGAGGGCACAATAACATTTGTTGACACTCCTGAAGAGGCCGTTACTGGTGTTGACTTTGTTCAAGAAAGTGCACCAGAGCGTGTCGAACTAAAACAAGAATTACTTGCCAGAGCAAGTCGAGTCTCGCCTGCTCATGTTGTTTTCGGATCTTCTACTTCAGGAATTTTGCCAAGTCAGTTACAACGCGATATGACGTTTCCAGAGCGACTTGTCGTTGGTCATCCGTTTAATCCTGTTTATTTATTGCCATTAGTTGAAATATGCGGTGGCGACAAAACTTCGCTTGATGCCCGCGAACGAGCGCGCGAGGTATACGAATCAATTGGAATGCGACCATTAATGTTACAAAAAGAAATTGATGGATTTGTCGCTGACCGTCTTATGGAAGCAATGTGGCGCGAAGCGCTTTGGCTCGTCAATGACGGCGTCGCAACCGCCGACGAAATAGATGATGCAATCCGATTTGGTGCTGGTTTGCGTTGGTCATTCATGGGAACTTTCATGGTTTATCGCATCGCGGGCGGTGAAGCAGGAATGCGACATTTCATGGCGCAGTTTGGACCGACCTTGAAGTGGCCGTGGACGAAATTAATGAATGTGCCTGAACTTGACGATGTACTTCTTGAAAAAATTGTTTCGCAATCCGATGCACAGGCCGGAAGCCGAACTATTCGCGAACTTGAAATGTTGCGTGATGATTGCCTGGTTGCAGTGATGCAAGGACTAAAGCAGGTCGGCTTTGGAGCAGGCGAAACGTTAGCCGCCTATGAAAAAAAATTGTTCAGCGGTGCAACTATTGCTCCAACCAATATTGAAAAGCCAATCGAAGTCCAACGACTTCGAATCACCGCCGACTGGGCAGACTACAACGGTCACACTAACGACAGCCGATACATGCAACTCTCAAGTGAGGCGCTAGACGTATTCTTTCGATCAATCGGATTTTCGAATGATTACCTTGCAACATCGTTGTAACGGCTCAGATAATTATGCTTGACGACAAGAAAATTCACATGCACTCAGTTATGTCACAGATTGACGGCACGATCGTTGCCACTGGCGAGCATATTTATCTTCATGTTGATACGAAACTTAAAAAGGCGTGCCCGATCGGTTCTGAGTTACTAGTTCTACTTAAACCAATCGCCAAGGCTCACGCAAACTTATCCAAGCCTGAGGGCGTAGGTCGCTTCGTAGGTCAAAGCGTTAAATGACCGAGCCTCTTCGCCAGCAAACAGAGGCCTGGAAAGTTGACGACGAGGTTGATACTCCATTGGATATCTATCGTTGCCAAGTAATCCAAGAATGGGTCGACTACAACAATCACATGACAGAGGCCGCATACCTAACGGTGTTTGGTTGGGCGTCAGATGCATTATTCCAATTCATTGGTGTTGATGATGCCTATCGTGCGGCTGGAAGCTCGTTTTACACGGTCGAAACTCACATTGTTTACGAGCGCGAAGCAGCACTAAATGATTCACTCAAGATCACTACACAAATACTTGATTTTGACGCAAAGCGTTTGCACTTCAACCACGAAATGTTCAATCGCAAAACTAAAGAACGACTATCAACCTGTGAGCAAATGCTTCTACATGTTGATTCAAAAGCCGCTAAATCATCGCCGATCAAAGAGCCGGTTGCCGTTGTGCTAAAAGCGATTCTGTTCAGCCATCGCAAACTCGCCACCCCACCTGAAGTTGGTCGAATTATGAAAATCAACCACAAAATCTGAGAGAATAGACCATGGACTTTCGTTTAACTCAAGAACAAGAGATGATTGTTGATACGACCCGAAATTTCACAGAGCGTGAGTTGATCCCCCATGAAGAACTAGTTGAACGCGCAGGTCAAGTTTCTCCCGATTTAGTCGCACAAATTAAACAGCGCTCAATCGACGCTGGTCTCTATGCATGTAACATGCCGACTGAACTCGGTGGCGGTGGACTCAACTCATTCGACACGACCCTTGTTGACCGTGAATTCGGTGTCACTTCGTACGCTTTGCATTATGTTGTTGCGCGACCAAGCAATATTTTGCGCGCTTGCAAAGATCAGCAAATATCCGAATATCTGATACCTACTATCACCGGCGAGCGCGTTGAGTGTCTTGCTATGTCTGAGCCCGATGCTGGTTCAGATGTGCGCGGAATGAAATGTACCGCGACAAAAGATGGCGATGACTGGATTATCAACGGCACTAAACATTTTATTTCACACGCCGATATGGCCGACTATGTAATTTTATTCGCCGCCAGCGGTGAAGAACAAACCTCAAAGGGTGTCAAGAAAAAAATAACAGGTTTTTTAGTCGACTTTGACACCAAAGGCTGTGAGCGCATTAAGGGCTACAACTGCGTTTCAAACAATGGTTATCACAACATGATTATTAATTTCGACAACTGTCGCGTGCCCAATAAAAATGTATTAGGTGAAGTTCACAACGGTTTTGATGCCGCTAATGAGTGGCTCGGTGCGACTCGTTTGCAGGTTGCTGCGGTATGTGTTGGTCGTGCACGCCGGGCACTAAAACTTGCTGTTGAATGGGCAGCAACGCGCGAACAGTTCGGCCAACAGATTGGCAAGTTTCAAGGCGTGTCGTTCAAGTTGGCTGATATGCAAATTCAACTTGACGCCGCAGAGTTGTTAACTTTACGCGCTGCGTTCAACGATGCGGCTGGCAATTTTAGTGATACCGAAGTTGCAATGGCGAAAGTTTTCTCAAGCGAAATGTGTCAGTTCGTCACCGATGAAGCGATTCAAATATTTGGCGGCATGGGCTTAATGGACGAATTGCCTTTAGAGCGCATGTGGCGTGACACTCGTGTTGATCGCATCTGGGATGGCACTAGCGAGATTCAGCGACATATTATTTCGCGCGCTTTGTTGCGTCCTCATGGCGGATGAACAACGACTCTCAAGAACGCTGAACCCGCGTTCGATTGCACTGTTCGGTACTAGTCCTGCGCAAAGCGTTATTGAACAATGTCTAAAACTTGGGTTTACTGGCAATCTATGGCCAGTCCACCCAACGCGTGAAACATTGGCAGGTGTGAAGTGCTTTAAATCTGTCGCAGATCTTCCGAGCGCACCTGATGTTGCTTTCGTTGCCGTTAATCGCCACGCGACTATCGACGTAATTGCACGCCTATCGAAGGCTGGCTCCGGTGGCGCGGTTTGCTACGCATCAGGGTTCGCCGAGTCAGGCATGCATTCAGAGGTCAACGGTGTTGAGTTACAACAACAACTGGTTGCAGCAGCAAATGAGATGCCACTACTCGGACCAAATTGTTACGGCTACATCAATGCGTTAGATGGAATCGCGCTTTGGCCAGATCAACACGGCTGCAGTCCGGTGACAAGTGGTGTTGCGATCGTAAGCCAAAGCGGCAATGTCGGCCTGAACTTGACATTGCAGCAAAGAGGGTTAGACCTCGCGTATCTCGTAACTGTAGGTAACCAAGCATCCGCAGGAGTTGAAGATTGTCTTGAGGTTTTCATCAACGACAATCGCGTGACAGCAATTGGATTATTTATCGAAGCGATCGTTGATCCAATTCGTTTCGCAAAACTAGCCTTGATCGCAGATAAAAGAAATTTGCGAATAGTTGCTCTACAAACTGGTCGTAGCGAGGCAGGTGCAACGATTGCCGCATCACATACGGCATCTCTCGCTGGCCGACGCAGCGCATATGAGGCTTTTTTCACTAGATGTGGTGTAGCAATGGTCAATACACCGGTCGAATTAATTGAAACATTGAAATTACTACATCAAGGTGGTGCATTGTCGGGCAACAAACTTGTATCGCTGTCTTGCTCTGGGGGTGAAGCATCGCTGATCGCTGATCTGTGTGAACATACATCTCTAGTTTTTGAGCCGTTTTCTAATGAACAGCACAAAAGAATCAGCTCTACACTCACAGAATTAGTAACAGTTGGTAATCCATTTGATTACCACACATTTATGTGGGGCGACCGAAGTGCGACAGCCAACACTTTCACTCAAGTTATGTTTGGTCCGCAAGATGCGACATTGTTGATTCTTGATACGCCACAAAGAAGCGATCATAATTCTGAAACATGGGTTACTGCTGCGCAATCACTAGGTGATGCGGTGACTGCTACAAAGAGTCGTGGTGTAATAGTCGCTACGGTTCCCGAATGTGTGACCGATGCAGTTCGCTCAGCGGCTCACGAAGCAAACATAGTTGTGTTGCAGGGGCTACACGATGCGGTCGTGGCGCTTGACGCCGCAGCATGGCTAGCAACTCATCACGCTAACGAAGCCCCAGCAAGTGTCGAGGTTGCTACTTCAACACAATTAATAAATGAGGCTGATGCTAAATCACTTCTGCAAAAAAATGGTGTGAGTGTGCCATCAGGCAAAAAATGCACTCGCAACGCTGTTATTACAACTGCGAACGAAGTCGGCTACCCCATAACGCTTAAAGGTCTAGGCCTAGCCCATAAAAGTGAATCTGGTGCCGTGAAAGTTGGTTTACAAAATGAATTACAAATTGTTGAAGCGCTTTCTTCGATGTCCGCTTCGATTTCGGAGTTTCTCGTAGAACAGACAATTGAAAATGTTGTCGCTGAGATGCTCGTCAGCGTGCGACGTGATGCACCTGTTGGTTGGCTCATCACTTTAGGAGCAGGTGGTGTTTACACAGAATTATGGCGTGATACGACTTTTCTTCTAGCACCAGTGAGTGATTCAGCAATCAAGGCAGCACTTACCAAATTACGGATAGCTCCACTATTAGTCGGTTATCGCGGAAAGCCTGCGGGCAATGTCAACGCGCTAATCAAATTGATTCAAAGTGGTATTTATACAGCGATGAACAACGACCTTGTAGAGATTGAATTGAATCCTGTGTTACTAACACCCGAGACGGCAATCGCGGTTGATGCACTCATGATTGTGAGCATCTGATGAATGTCGAGGTAACTCGTGACGGTGAAGTGCTCGAAATAATAATCAACAGACCGAAGGCCAATGCAATAGATGCTGCGACCAGCCAGGAGCTAAGCGCGATCTTCGAGTCGTTTATGAATGATCCAAAATCGCGTGTCGCAATTCTGACTGGTGCGGGTTCTAAATTCTTTTCAGCTGGATGGGATCTTGCCGCTGCAAATGAGGGCGAAGCTTTTGAATCTGATTATGGTGTTGGTGGATTCGGCGGAATCTGCGAACTTAAATTTCGCCCCAAGCCGATAATTGCGGCAGTTAACGGCATGGCCGTTGGAGGAGGTTTCGAAATTGCCTTAGCGGCCGACTTAATAGTCGCCGCAGATCACGCAACTTTTTTCCTTCCAGAATCTTCGCTCGGCTTAATTGCAGACAACGCAACAATTCGTTTGCCAAAGATTCTGCCACCAAACATCGCCCGTGAAATGTTGATCTCAGGGCGACGAATGCTGGCTACTGAAGCACAATCTTGGGGCATCGTTAACGAAGTCACCTCTGCCGATGATTTGCTGCCCGCCGCGCGTCGACTCGCTCACCGAATTTGCCAGTCAGCACCGCTAAGTGTCACTGCAGTTCTAGATCTGATGCGATCTCTTGAGACGGTTGCTACATCTGACGCAATGAAAATACTTCGCGACAATGCGTCGTACCGTGCTGCTATTGATTCGCTAGACGCAAAAGAAGGCACCATTGCCTTCTCAGAAAAACGCAAACCAAACTGGCAGGGTCGTTAACGATTTGAGACGCACTCGTGAAGTGCTTCAAGCAAACGAGTACCACGATCATCACGGTTTTCAGGTATGAATTCACCCATCACATAAGAAAAACTCGTACGCAAACTTGGCCAAGCACCGTGCGTCGATCCACCAGCACCAGTGTGACCAAATGCGTCAGCAGGTTTACCTAGACATGACGGATTCGGATTCAATTCGAAACCAACACCAAATCGTAAAAATCGTCCACCAAGAGGATCTTTACCTTCTGATCTTTGTTGACGAGCCAACATAACCGTGTCAGATTTCAATAATCTCACACCATCAAGTTCACCGCCATTTGCAAGCATTGCATAAAGTCGCGACATCGCATACGCACTCGCAACTCCCCCTCCGCCTGGTAATTCAATTTTTGCAAAGTCAGCCGTTCCGCGTTCAGCAGGAATCATTCCGTAAACGTAAGCAAGTCGAGGATCTGGAATTGATCCTGGTAGAAATGCTGAATATGAGTAGTCACTAGAACGCGTGGTCTGAGCAACTCTCGCTACAGCTTCATCCGGTGCACCGATATACAAGTCAAGTTTTAATGGTTTTGCAATTTCCTCTTGTACGAATTTACCGATGCTTCGTCCGTCTGTGCGTCGAACCAACTCTCCGGCTATCCACCCAAAGGTCATTGCATGATATGACGGTGAACCAACCTCAACAAAGGGGTGTTGTTTTGCGACAAGACTCGCCATGAATATCGGATCAGAAAGATCAGCCAACGAAATATCGCGCTCGAGGCCAGGCACACCAGCGGTATGTGCGAGTGCATCGCCGATCAAAACGTTTCCTTTACCGCCCTCGGCGAACTCTGGCCATAAAGTTTTGATTGGCGCATCTAGATTGATCAATCCGCGTTCAACACACATCATTATTGCGACCGCACAAATACCCTTCGTTCCAGATGCAATCACGCATAACGTACCATCAAGCCATGGCAGTGAATCGGATTTAACGCCACCCCATACATCAGTCACTTGTTGTCCGTCAACGACTGCGGCAAACGAAGCACCGAGAGACGCATCACCATGTATTGAGTCAAAGACATTAGCTACAGGTTCAAAGCCACGCAGCACAACTCGAGATCTAGGCACTGACAATTTACCTCATTGATCGCAAAATACTTGGAGTCGAAGTTATTAACCGACGAGTATATTCATTTTGCGGATTTTCAATAATCGCTTCAGTCAAACCGTACTCAACAATTTTACCCTCAGACATCACCGCCACTTCATCAGCAAAGCTCCGTACCAACGGCAAGTTATGGGTAATAAATAAAATCGCTAGGCCAAGATTCTTTCGTAGGTCAGACAGTAGATCAACAACCGATGCCTGAACCAAAACATCGAGAGCACTCGTGACTTCATCACAAATCAATAGTTCTGGCTTACTTATCAGTGCTCTCGCAATTGCAATACGTTGACGCTCGCCACCCGAAAGTTGATCAGGATATTTACTTGCGTAAGACGCAGGCAATGACACCTGCTCCAATACCGTGTTTAGTTGTTTACTTATTTCGGAATCAGACTCACCCATAATCTCTAGTGGTCGCACAATTGAATCGCCAACGGTTCGCCGTGGATTAAGTGACCCATATGGATTTTGAAATATGTATTGAATTCCTAAACGTTGGTCAATTGGGCGTTGACGTGAAGATTTAGCAAGCTCTTGCCCTTCAAATAAAATTTTTCCAGTCCACTCAGAATGCAACCCACCCAAGCATCTTGCGACAGTTGTCTTGCCAGACCCTGACTCTCCTACCAACGCCGAACACTGCCCACGTCGAATCCGAATTGAGACATCACGAACCACAAGGTTTCCTATATAGCCGGCCGAGAGTCCCTCAATATTTGCTAATACATCCCCTGTGTTGTGGTTAGTCCGCAAGCGAGACGATTTCGCAACGTTTGACGGCAGTTGACCGATTTTTATGCACCGCGCCGAATGACGATCTCCAACTTCAACCGATACCGGAAATTGAGATCGACACTCGTCGCTTGCGAGTTCACAACGAGCAGCAAACACACATCCGGTTGGTCGTTTACCTGGTGACGCTGCACGACCCGCAAGACCAATGATTTGATGATCGCCGACAATGTCAGGTGCTGCGGCTACTAAATGCCGCGTGTACGGATGGACAGGGTTTTCGAAAATATCTTTGACTACACCTTGTTCGATAATTCGACCGGCATACATCACCGCCACTTCATCGACTAATTCGCTGACGACTGCTAAATCATGGGTGATATACAACGCCGCTACACCATAAACGCGCGCAAGTTCTCGAACTGTTCTTAAAACATGTTCCTGCGTCGATACATCTAATCCTGTTGTGGGTTCATCAAGAACAATCACTGAAGGACGACAGGCAAAGGCCATCGCCAAAACGACACGCTGCTGCTGACCACCAGATAATTGATGCGGGTAGCGCTCAAGATATTCATCGTCAGTTGGCAAGGCGACTTCCGCCATCATCTCTTTGATACGAGTAGCGCGCGCCTCAGTTGAATCACCAAAATTATGGGCCTCGAGAACTTCTCTCAGTTGGGTGCCGATACGTAATGCAGGATTAAGAGATGACGCTGGATCTTGGGGAACATAAGAAACAAGAGCCCCTCGCATTAAGCGCTTCTTTTCTGCATCGTAAGAGAGAACTTCAGTTTCGCCGAAAAATATCTCACCACTTGCGATTTCAACTCCTCGGCGCGCATGTCCAAGAACGGCTAGACCCACGGTTGTTTTGCCTGACCCAGATTCACCAACCAAGCCCAATACGCGGCCTGCAGGAATCTCTAAATTCACTTCGTCAACAATGTCGCAACCGCTCGCCTTGACATTAACTCGCAGGTTTGAGATACGCAGACCACTAGTCACGACTAATCACCTTTACCGGTGCGATCTATACCTGCCGAAACTCGAGATAGACCGTCACCGAACAAACCGGTTCCAATAGTCAACAATGCGATTGCAATAACAGGCAACATTGCTCCCCACGGCTGGACAACGATCACAGCGCTATTCTCCTGAATCATTGTTCCCCAATTTGCCGCAGTCGGATCTGGAGCAAAACCAAGAAACGCCAAAGATGCAATAGTTGCAATCGAATATGTAAATCTCAAATTTGCTTCTACAAGCAACGGTCCTGTCACATTTGGTAAGACCTCAAAAAAAAGAATTCTAAAACGTGATTCTCCGAGTGCTGCGGCGGCATGTACAAAATCTCTTTCGACGACAGATAATGCAGCACCACGAATAACACGACCAACGCGTGGCGTCGTAGATAACCCAACTGAAAGAATTGTTAACCATGGACTCGCATCAAACATTGACACGAGTAGTAAAGCCAAGAGAATCTGCGGAAATGACAGAATCACATCAAAGATTCTCATTATCAATTCATCAATCCTGCCTTTAAACAACGCAGCGATCAGACCGAGACTGATTCCCGCAGCCAGCCCAAGAGAAGTTGCGCCTAACGACAACAATAAAATCGACCGACCACCGATCAAAAATCGCGACCAGACATCCTGTCCTAAATAATCTGTACCAAATAACGCACCTGGAATGTCTAATGAATTCGGCATATCAATGAATTCTGTTTGAGTATGTGGTGCCACAAATGGGCCCACTATCGCGAAGGTCATAATCACGAGCAACACGGTTAGACCAATTTTTGTTCTTCTTAGTTGCAATGCTTTGCGGATCAACCCATTTGGGCGCACACTCTCTGGCGCATCGGTCACCTCGTTCATTTGAGCGAAGTTCTCAATCGCGGAGTCGCCAAAACTGTGGCTACATCGGCTATCAAATTCATCAATACGTACACTCCTGCAATCATCAAAGTCAAAAATTGAATCACGGGCAAATCTCTAGCTCGAACCGAATCTGCAAGTGCACTGCCAATTCCAGGAAAGTTAAATAAGCGTTCAACAATTACCGTGCCGCCAGCAAGATAGGCAAGATTAAGTGCAATCACTTGGAATACTGGTCCAAGCGCATTAGGTAAACCGTGATGCAAAAGCACGACTCGCTCTGACATGCCTTTTAGTCGCGCCATTTCAACATAATCACTTTCAAGAATTTCAATCATCGAGGCTCTCATCGTGCGCGACACATAAGGCGTAACCGCAAGAACTAATGTCAAAACTGGCAATACGATGCCACCCAGATCTGCCCACGGGGGCTCGCCCGCATCAATCAAAGTGATCGCAGGTAACAGATGAAACACCGTGGTTGACAAAAACATGATCAAGGCTGTGCCCATTACAAATTCAGGGATCGCAGCAAGAACTAGTGAAGATGTTGAAGATACTGTGTCAAATTTCTTGTCGCGTTTGAGAGCCGAGTACGCCCCGACCGCAATTGAGATTGGTATCGAGAATATAGCCCCGACGAACATCAGGAACAGCGAATTGCCAACTCGAGCCGCAATGTATTCACTGATCTGCATCTGAGTAACGAATGATTTACCAAAATCGCCCCGCAAAACTCCAAAGAACCAATCACCGAACTGCACAACCGCAGGTCGATATAGGCCGAGCTCTTGCCGCAATGCATCCAAACTCTCAGGTGTTGTTTCTCTGCCGAGGATTGCTTGAGCAGGATCTGACGGAAATGCCTGCGTCACGAGAAATATTAAAACTGATACCGCAAACAATGTTAAAACGCCTAGTCCAAGACGACGAGATATGAACTTGATAATCGGCATGACGCTTAATCTATATTTTAGAGCGGTGCGCTTTGGCGATTGGGCCAAAGCGCACCATTCTTTAAATAATTTCTATGCCAACCACAGATTCTTGAAGTGCATTCCGTAATAGTCGAGTGGCAACGCTGCATTGCGCTTATTCACACCTTGCAGTTTCTTCGTGTACGAATCCGAAGCATTAACAAAGTAAGGAATGATGTATCCACCGCGTTCGTGCTCTTCTTTTTGCATTCGCTTAATAATTGCGGCACGTCGATTTGGACCCACTTCGGCAAGTGCTGCATAATAATTCGCTTTTGCTTGACTCCCTGGTTCTGGGAAGTGTGTCTCTGGGTACGAGAACACCATTCCTGAGAATTGCGGGAAGTATGGCTTCGGGTTGTAATAAGTCATGAACGCATTCACCCCCTTGGCCATATACGTCGTATCCCAATAGCCAACTGCAACAGTTGTCGCGGTTGCTTTGACAACGCCACCAGATGCGGTGTTCACTTGTTCAACGAACGCCTTTGCTAAACCGCTAAGAGCCGCGTCATCATCCGGAGCCTTTAGGTCAAACACAACAGGGTTAGATTTAGAAAAGCCAACCGCGCTTAAAAGTTTGAGTGCACCCTTGATGTCTTGCTCTTGCATTGGGTAACCATTGGCGTTGTAATTTGGATCTACGGGACTGTAATCGTCATTAGACAAACGACCGTTGTTTGACAAAACTTGCTTGAGCAATTTCTTTCGGTCAATCAGCATTTTCATCGCTTGACGAGTACGAACATCCTTAAACGGATCCATATCAATTACTAGGCAGATTGGAGTAATTTTTCCAGCCGAGTTCGAATACACGTCAAGTTTTTTATCCTTCTTCAGCGTCGGCAACATTGCGAGCGGCACATTTATAGCCGCATCGATCTGTCCACCTTGAAGTGCGTTTGTTAATGCTGTTGTATCTGCGAATGACAGAATTCGAACTTCATCTAAATACGGCTTGCCCTTGTCCCAATAATTGGCATGACGAACATGGGTGCTCTCTACGCCTGGTGTAAAACTCTTCAACTTGTAAGGCCCAGTGCCAACCTGGGTCTTATTAATCCCGAAGTTCTCATACCCAACAGGCACGATCGTTGAGGTGTAGGTCGCCAAAGTTACCCTGAAATCAGAGTTCGCTTGAAGCAAAGTTAGCTTTACGGTGCGATCATCAACTTTTGAAACACCAGCAGGATTAAGGAACGGACGCAATGACTTTGAGTGAACTGCTTTAGGATCACTCAATCGTTGCCACGAATAGACCAAGTCGTCGCCACTCAATGTCTTTCCGTCGTGGAACTCGATCCCCTTCTTAACGCGAATTATCCAATTGATTCCATCGGTGGTTGTCACTTCTTCTGCGAGACCGTCTGCGTATGTCGGCTGAAAACTTTCGTCGTAGGTCATTAAAGTTTCAAATCCAACGTTCAGTCGAACAATGTCTGGGATCGAAACTATCCAATGCGCATCTAGTCGGTCTTTGATGTCACCAACAACACCAACGCGTAATGAACCACCCTTTTTTACCGCTGGCATGCGACCCATCGCATTCAACGGTGACGCACTAATGGTCGAAACAACCCCGCCCATAATTGCTAAGGCTCCTGCCCCACGCAATAAATCACGACGCGAAACCTCGCCTAAATTGATATTCCCCTGGCTATCGAAAATTTCCATAAACCCCCCATTTGCGAGTCGCCCCCATTGACAACTACTAGACGAAACATAACACGCTTTTGGAAGTCGAATTTCAAGATTCGCCATTGGAGTATCCTCACAACATGGCAGGTGATTCAGATTCGGATACACCAGATTCGATAGATCTGGCTGACGCTTACGCAGTAAAGACTCCAGAAGATAGCCGCCGACTTTACGCCGCATGGGCCGATAGTTACAACGAGACGTTCATTACTGCAAATAGTTATGTTTACCCGCGCAGAGTCGCCGAACTATTCGCAGAATATGTGCCTGTGTCTGGTTATACGGACGTAATTGATATTGGTTGTGGGACTGGTGCTGTTGGTAGTTTTCTGGCGAGCCTTCGACCTGAATTGGTAATTGATGGCTTTGATATTTCACCAGAGATGCTTGCTCAGGCTGCTCAGACTCGCCGTATCGACAACTCGCACGTGTATCGCAATTTACAAGAAGTTGATCTCACGAGTGCATTACCGAATCAGATATACAGCGCAATGACGAGTGCAGGCACTTTCACTCACGGTCACCTGGGACCTGAGACTTTTCTACGACTTATTAGTTTGATCCGCATAGGGGGTTGGTTTGTTATCGGTATCAATGCCGAACACTTCAAGGCTCGTGGCTTTGCCGAAACTATCAAGAGCGCAGTTCTCAGTGGGATTATTAGTCAGTCCATAATTCGCGTCGTAGATGTCTACGAAACTGGCAGCCCCCATCACGGGGATAAGGCAAATATCTGTATTTTTCAGCGTCAAAATTAAATTACCGAATTATCGACCTCACGAAATTAACCAAGTCATTGCTTTGAGATTAGTAGGGCGTTTCAACTATTATTGAGGAATGCGTGATTACACAGTTGGTGGACCAAGTTCAATAACAGCAGCCGAACACGGACTCGTTGATGCCGATTGCTACAAACCAAAGATTGATCGCGAACTGATCAAGCAGTTGATGATGCGCAACAATGGTTGGGCGATTGCACATATCGCAAGTTGGTTTGCTGCGCTCGGCATATTTGGCTGGCTAGCACATTTAAGTTGGGGGTCTTGGTGGGCAGTACCAACGTTTGCAATTTATGGGGTTTTATACGGCTCAATGAGTGACTCGCGCTGGCACGAAACCGCCCATCGCACCGCGTTTCGAACTAAGTGGATGAATGATGTTGTTTACTACATCGCCTCATTCATGATCTTTCGCGAACCAGAGACATGGCGTTGGAGCCACGCTCGGCACCACTCTGACACGATTATCGTCGGCAGAGATGCCGAAATTGCATTCAAGCGCAATGTTCCGTTTTATAAATTTGTTTTAGAACTTGTTGGCATAACTGCAGTGCCAAATGAATTTAAACAGTGGATTCAAAATGCTTTAGGAAATTTCACAGACAACCAAAAAGAATTTCAACCCGAAGAGACATTTCGAATATCAAAATGGGCATCTCGTATCTACATTTTGATTCTTGCTGGGGTTGCTGCCTCATGCATTCTTGTTCGTAGTGTTGAGCCGTTAATGTTCATTGGGCTTCCTAGTTTTTATGGTCACTGGCTGGTGGTCACTCTCGGAATCACCCAACACGCAGGACTTGCTGAAGACGTCATCGATCACCGATTAAACACTCGAACTATTTATATGGGTCCTTTAAATCGCTGGATCTACTGGAATATGAATTATCACGTTGAGCACCACATTTATCCGTCAGTACCGTTTCATTCACTTAAAAAATTGCACTTAGCGATCAAAGATCAATTGCCGACTCCGTACCCGAGTCTCTATCGAGCATTGCGTGAGGTAGTGCCGACTTTGCGTCGCCAAGCTAACGACAGTGCCTATTTTGTGAAACGCGAATTGCCTCTAAGCGCCAATAACTAGAGTTGCGCCAAAATGAGTAATGAGTGGATAGCAGCGTGCGACGAATCATCAATCGCGAAAAATGACGTCGCGAGATTTGACTATCGTGACGACACTTATGCAGTAGTTCGGATGACTGATGGAACCTGCG
>JAPKZT010000253.1 GCA_026393655.1 Actinomycetota bacterium
ACCCATTGAAATCGAAAGTGTTGCCACCCCTGCCATTACCGCGGCACGAATCACACTCGGTTCAACCCGAGTGATCACGACAAACCAAATCAACACTCCAAGTGTCACGATTAACCTTGCTGTTTTTCGTAACCGACGCAGCAATGGCGATAGCGCAGTCAGCACAAATGCCACATTTTGCCCCGACACGGCGACAAGATGTGCGAGTCCTGATTTTCTAAAAGCCGAGATCATTTGCGGTGGCTGTTTTGAGTCATCACCAATCACGAGTCCTGTAAATAGTGAACGCTCATCGAACGGAAACGATTTTGCACCGTTCGATATGAGTCTTCGCACCCGCTGAGCACTGCGATAGATCGGTGATGCTACAAATCTACGTTCACCGACTGATTCGATTTCAAAATTGCCTTTAATATGTTTCGAGATCAATCGTTGGGATTGAACTGGCGAGAGATTATTTCGCCAGCCTGATACGAAGATAGTTTCGCCCACGTTTGTATTGCTCAACCGCCATGACGGTCGTCCATAGGCATAGACAACAAATCTGTCGCCTGAAATATCGAGGATTATTTGTGTTGCTGCACCAACTCGTTGCGGATCGGTGATCACTCGTGCAACCCCAGAATATTGACCGAGTTCAACGCGGTGTAGTTCGTCAATCGCCCTTGAGCTATTCATGAAACCCAAAACTGCAAAAATAACAACAATTGCAAACAGAATCGATTTACTTCTGGCGATGACCATCGTCATAAGGATCAAGAAAAATGCGCTACCGGCAACAAGTTCTGTGATCAAAGTTTTCTCAACCGCGCGAGTGGCACACACTGTTGATATTGCTAATCCAACGATGAACCAATCAGATCGTCGAAGATCGTACGATTGAGTCATGGCAAAAGTCGCAAGAAGAGCTCAAAAAACTTCGCCAGCCGTACTTGACGGCATAGATGCTCACCGCGACACTGTTCGCAAAATGGGTGGGTTTTTTGCAATCGCACTTTCAATTGCGGTTCTGATTGTCGGCTTGTTGCTGATTGTGTTGCCAGGCTCGATCACCGGCGTTCCGGGTTTTGTGTTGACCGTAATCGCCTTGCCAACTTTGCCACTGTTTGGAGTTCCTGCCACTGGCGGTTTCATTCGTTACTTCTTGAGTCTGATCTCGAGTCTTTTTTTGTGGTGGGTTATCGGTCATTACGCCGCACGCCGAGCGGTTCAATCAACGATTTCAAGTTGGCCGGAATGGCTTCGAGAATTTCGACCATTAGCAATTGGCGTTGTATTGGGTTCTATAATTTCGCTTGCCCTCGCAGCGGCCGTACTCGGGGTCATCTGAAGCATTAGTTCACGCGTGCTTGCGGCAGAATTTCGCTTAGCTTCGCCGGGCCGATACCGCGAACGTTCAGTAAATCTTCGACAGTTTTGAACCCACCATTTTTTTGACGAAATTCAATAATTGCTTTTGCTGTAGATGGCCCAACCCCTGCAAGTTGCTCAAGTTCAATCGCAGTTGCAGTGTTGATATTGATACTGATTTGCAATTCATTATTCGTCGAACTATTTGAGCTATTCGAATTATTTGAACTAGTGAACCTTGGTTGAACAATTATGTGGGGTTTATCGTTTCGCTTTGGAATATAGATTTGTTCGCCCTCGCTTAGCAACATCGCTA
>JAPKZT010000182.1 GCA_026393655.1 Actinomycetota bacterium
GGTGTTGCAGACCAGTTGCGGCGCGCTGCCTGACTGCGGGCCAAAATTTGTTCGATTTGAGAATCTGTCGCAACTTCGCGTTGAGCAACGATCGAGCCGTCAATTGGTGAGATTATTTGCTGAACAGTTTTATCAATAGACATGCGATAACACTATGATCTAATAGTTATGACGACAAATATTGGCACTCGGTTAGCAGGCAAAGTTACGATTATTTCAGGTTCAGCAAGCGGATTAGGTCGTGTAGCGGCAATTAAATTTGCGGGCGAGGGCGCAAGCATCGTGATCTCTGATCTCACCGATGGGGCAAGCACTGTCGAAGAAATTAAGTCGTTCGGTGGTAAGGCCGCATTTATTAAAGCCGATGTGACAAGCGAAGATTCGTGGAGTGACGTCATTAGTTTTGCAACTAAAACTTTTGGCAGCGTTGATGTGCTGTACAACAATGCTGGTGTGATGCTCGGTGATGATGACGACCCAGTGACGACGTCAATTGCAACTTACGAGCGAACGATGGATATTAATGTCAAAGGAGTTTTGCTTGGTTGCAAATTTGCGATCCCTGTGATGCTCAAACAGGGCAAAGGCACGATCGTCAATGTTGCATCGTTCGTCGCCCACATGGGTGCAGCGACTCCGCAGATTGCTTACACCGCATCGAAAGGCGCAGTATTGGCGATGACTCGTGAAATTGCTGTGATTTACGCGCGCAAAGGCATTCGCGCCAACGCTCTTTGCCCTGGCCCCGTGATGACGCCGTTGTTGGCAGCGTTTTTGGATAATGAGGCAAAGCGTCAACGGCGACTCGTGCACATACCGATGGGACGGTTTGGTGAGCCAGAAGAAATTGCGAACGGGGCATTATTTTTATCCTCTGATGAATCTTCGTGGATGACTGGCCAATCGCTGATAATCGACGGCGGAATAACCGCTGCATACGTCACGCCTGAGTGACGTCGTGTTGCGTCACGCCTGAGTGACGGCTCATACATATATATAGCGTTTTTAACGATTTATTTTGGCGACAACATTCAGGCTAGATTTTGGCTACGAGCTATGTCGCTCGTCACAATCATTACTTCTAGGGGGGATAATGTCACAACAAAAATCGGTTGCCGAAAGCGACCGCGAAGATCTACACAGTCTTGGGTACGCCCAAGAACTGCATCGAGGTCTTGGTTGGTTTAGCAATTTCGCAATAAGTTTCTCGATCATTTCTATCCTCGCGGGTGGAATGACTTCGTTTTGGCTCGGCATGGTCACTGGTGGTCCAATCATCATCACACTCGGTTGGATCGTCGTTGGATTTTTCGCTTTGCTTGTCGGTATGTCAATGGGCGAAATTTGTTCGGCCTATCCAACTGCTGGTGGTCTTTACTACTGGTCTGCAAAACTCGCTCGTCGCAATAATGCGAAGTGGGCGTGGTTTACAGGTTGGTTCAACTTGATGGGACAGATTGGCGTTATCGCCAGTGTTGACTATGCGCTTGCAATCTTCATCGGCTATTTCATCCGCATGTTTAATGACAGTTTCAACCTCACGACGACAAACATTTACGTAATCTTCTTGGTTGTACTTGTTGCACACGGTCTGATCAACACATTCGGTGTTGGAGTAATCAAAATTCTTGGTGACATCAGCGTTTGGTGGCACGTCATCGGAGTAGTAATTATTGTCGGTGTTTTGTTCATCGTTCCTGATGATCGAAGTGGTCTTGGAACAGTGTTCAATCAAGCGCCAGAAGGTCTAACTGGTTGGACAGGTGGAACTTTCATCATGATCTACTTGTTTGGTCTCGGACTTCTACTTGCGCAGTACACGATCACTGGTTTTGATGCATCAGCACACGTCAGTGAAGAAACAGTTGGCGCCAGAACAGAAGCACCAAAGGCAATCGTCAGAGCAATATATGTCTCAGCAATTGCTGGTTTCTTTTTGAACCTGGCAATGACTCAGGCGATTCCAAAAGATCCAGATAAGTATGCGGTAATTGCGTTCGGTAGCGAGGGCGACTTCTTTCTCGTCAACGCTGCGAACCGACTCATCAGCATGGCAGTGGGCGATTTGACAGCCAAGTTATTGGTATTGATTTGTATCGTCGCTCAGTTCTTTTGCGGTATGGCATCGGTAACGGCAAACAGTCGAATGATTTACGCCTTCAGTCGTGACGGCGCACTGCCCGGGTCAAAGACTTGGCACAAAATCAATCGCAAGA
>JAPKZT010000329.1 GCA_026393655.1 Actinomycetota bacterium
AAAATTGACTGTGTTATCAGTGCCGTTATCAGCGCCGTTATCTTCAATTGAGACTTCGCCAAGCACGGTCATTGATCGTCAAACAGAACATGTTTTACAAACCGGCAAACCATTGGTTGCCCATATTGTTAAAACAGAACGCGACGAGTCTGCCGCGGCCAAAGTTTTGGAAGCCCGAATCAACGGCACACCTCTTGAAGCATTATGTGGTCATGTTTGGGTACCGTCACGCGACCCGAAACAATTGCCGATGTGTCAAGCATGCAAAGAGATTTATGAGATGTACCGGGGCTTCAACGACGGACTCAACGAACAGCCGGACGAATAAAATTATCTAGATGCCAGACATCAACTCGTTTATTTCGTTCGCAATCGCCTCGTTTGCGCTGCTTGTTATTCCTGGACCCGCTGTTCTTTACATAATCAATCGCAGCGTTTCTGATGGACGAACGATTGGATATTCAGGAGTTGTTGGTATTGAACTCGGAACATTCATGCATGTGTTGGCTGCCACCGCGGGATTATCGGCAATTCTTGCTGCGTCGCCCAGTGCATTTAACGCCGTCAAATATTCTGGCGCGGCATATCTTGTGTTCATTGGTTTTCGCACGCTCACGCGCAAGCCGGCGACGATTGATTCTTCGGCTAAATCAATGACCAAGATGCAAGCATTTCGTCAGGGTTTTGTGATTAACACGCTTAATCCAAAAGTTGCACTTTTTTTTCTATCTTTTTTACCTCAGTTCATTGATCAAGATAAAGGTTCAAACGCAATTCAAGCCTTAATGCTCGGCACGTTGTTTGTAATCTGTGGTTTCATCACCGACGGATTTTATGCACTTACTGCAAGTTCGCTGCGCGAAGTTCTCGTCAAGGGCAAAACGTTGCCATTTGTACAGCGATATATCGCAGGAGTTGTGTTCATTGGGCTCGGCTTGGTCGCTTCGTTAGCGAAAGTTTCTTGAACCAACGCCCTGAACATTGATTTTCAGTTCACTTAAATGTTCGGCGATGATATTCACGACTCCTTGAACCGACTCGATTCGCCCTCTCACTACTAAGGCTGACGCATTCAATGCAATATTGCGAAAACGCTTCCAGCAGCCTTGCGAGACAATCACATTTATCAATCCTGTTTCATCTTCAAGACTTATAAAAGTCACGCCACGTGCCGTTGATGGTCGTTGACGATGTGTCACAACGCCACCAACAAATATTCGTGAGCCACTCTCGATGTTGGGCAGATCAATTGCAGTGAGAACACCAAGTTTCGTCAACTGACCACGCACGAACTGAGTCGGGTGACCATCTGGCGAAACACCAGTCGACCATAAATCACAAATAGATTCTTCAATTGGTTGCATGCCCGGCAGTTGCGGCGACTCGCTACCAGTTGTAACACCGGCAAGTCTGTCGGGTCGACTCTGAATCACTGCCCCTGCCGACCATAAGGCATCTCGACGCGATACATCAAAACATTGTGTGTAGACACCTGCTGTTGCCAATGTTTCAATCTGTGAAAGATTTAGTTGTGGCACACGACGAACTAGATCTTCCATGCCCGTAAATGGTCTCGCTATTTCTATCGCTTGTGCCAGTTCACTACCGACACCACGCACACTTGAAATGCCAAGACGCAATGCAAACCCACCAGTTGACTCGTTACATGGTTCTAAAGTTGCACCAGCCTTTGATGCATTCAAATCTGGGCTATGCACGACCACTCCGTGTCGACGAGCATCGCGCACAAGCGAGTGCGGCGACCAAAAACCCATTGGCTGTGCGTTTAACAATGCCGCATAAAACGCCGCTGGCTCGTGATATTTGATCCATGACGAGGCATAAACAAGATAAGCAAATGAAACAGAATGGCTTTCTGGAAACCCATAATTCGAAAACGCCTGCATCTTTTCGAAAATCTCATCAGCCACTGGGCCGACGACCCCGCGTTGCGACATGCCGTCATAAAGTCGTTGACGAAGTCGCTCCATTCTTAGATGCGAACGCTTCGAGCCCATTGCTTGACGCAATTCGTCGGCTTGTGTTGCAGTAAACCCTGCAACATCAATCGCCATTTGCATCAACTGTTCTTGAAACAGTGGCACACCCAAAGTTTTACCCAAGCTATTTTCTAGCAATGGATGTAAATACGTAACCGGTTCTTCACCATTG
Source organism: Actinomycetota bacterium (assembly GCA_026393655.1). Taxonomy (GTDB): domain Bacteria; phylum Actinomycetota; class Acidimicrobiia; order Acidimicrobiales; family Ilumatobacteraceae; genus BACL27. The sequence continues at coordinate 2,173 of JAPKZT010000329.1, forward strand.
CGCCGACGAATGTATGGGTGAACCGAACCACCCTGAATTGGGCCAGGGCGAATCAATGCGACTTCAACGACTAAATCATAAAATCTTCGTGGTTTAAGGCGTGGCAACGTTGCCATTTGAGCGCGTGATTCAATTTGAAAAACACCGACCGTGTCGGCGCGACACAACATTGCATAGACATCATCATCTTGCGGAATCGTTGCAAGATCAATTTTTTTACCACGAAACTCGGCGATTAAATCAACTGCATTGTGTAGAGCCGAAAGCATGCCCAAGCCAAGTAAATCAAACTTAACCAGACCGATCGTCGCGCAGTCGTCTTTATCCCACTGCAACACACTGCGATCTTTCATTCGAGCCCACTCAACTGGGCAGACCTCACTGATTGGGCGATCGCAAATCACCATGCCACCAGAGTGCACACCCAAATGTCGCGGTGCATCTAAAACTTGTCGAGCCAGTTCTATAACTTGGGCAGGAATCTCATGCCCAGTATTTACTTCGCCTGTCTTAGAGTCACTCGCCAGTGAGCCAAACACACCGACTTGCTTACTCCATGCATCTTGTTGACCAGGCGCAAAACCCAATGCCCGAGCCATGTCGCGAATCGCCGAGCGTGAGCGATATGTAATCACATTGGCTACTTGCGCCGCATGATGTCGGTCGTAACGATTAAAAACATATTGAATAACTTCTTCGCGTCGACCGCTTTCAATATCAATGTCGATATCTGGTGGACCATCACGCTCGGTTGACAAAAATCTCTCAAACAATAAGCCAAGCGATACGGCATCAGCTTTGGTTATATCGAGCGCAAAACACACAGCACTGTTGGCCGCGCTGCCCCGGCCTTGACAAAAAATGTTTGAGCGCTCACAAAACTGCACGATGTCCCAGACAACTAAAAAGTATCCAGCGAAATTGAGTTTTTCAATTATTTCTAGTTCGTGATCAATTGTTCGCCAGGCCTTAGACCTAAGTGAAAGATCTTCAAGTTGAGTTATTGGTCGTGCGCCATATCTACGTGTTGCACCTTGCTCAGCCAATAACCGCAAATACGAAATTTCGTTTAGACCTTTAGGGCACTCAAACGGTGGCAACTTTGGTGCGACAAGAGATAAATCAAACGCAGATGACTTTGCAATCTCTGCCGTGATTTCAACAACACCTGGATATCTTGCAAACCGACGAAGTTGTTCAACGCCGCTACGAATATACGCACTTGGCGCCGGCGGTAATTGCGAATCAATTTCATCAAGACTTGCGCGTTGTCGAACTGCTGCCAACGCAACTGCTAATCGATACTCACGCAACGATGCATAACCAACATCGTTAGTTGCAACGCATTGCACATTGCAACGCATTGCAATTTGTACGAGCGCATCATTGCGAACCGAATCAAGCGGGTCACCGTGATCCCATAATTCAACCAATACACGCTCGCGACCAAACTCACTGATCAATTGTTGCAACCTTCGAGCAGCATTTTCTGGGCCGTGTTGCTCGAGCGCCTGAGTAATTACTCCAGTGCTAGCGCCAGTCAAAACCCAGCAGCTGTCAGCAACAGCATCTGCAATATTCGCGGTAGTGAAAACTGGTGCAGATTTCGCTCCGGCTAATTGGCCAAGTGTTATCGCGTGAGATAAGCGTGCATAGCCGCAAGGCCCGTCGGCGATAACTACTATCTCTGCGTGATGCGAATTTTGTTTTTCTGTGCACTGCAACTCGGCACCAAATAAAGTTGGCAGACCCAACGCACGCGCCGCTTGAGAAAACCGCACTACTCCGTAAAGACCATTGCGATCGGTTAGCGCCAGTGCACTCAGTTGCATTTTGATCGCCGATTCAACGAGTTGTTCGGGGTGCGAAGCCCCATATAAAAACGAAAAGTTTGAACGACAATGCAGTTCGGCGTAGCCAGACACTCAAATTAGGCTAGCGAACATATGTTCGCTATTTGTCAGATTTCGTTTATCGGCTGGCTACTGAACTGTTTATTGGCTTGAAATTAAGAGCCAATTTCTAGTGGTTGCTGGTTATCTCTTGACTATTTGCCGGGCAGCGAGAATCGCACCTCGGGCGCCATCTTCGGCCGTGTCTAGAACTTGATCCCACGCAAACCATTTAACTTCTTTGCTTTCACCTTCGGCTGGTACAAAAGTTTCGTTGTCGGCAACCAACAAATATCTGACATCTAAATGTGTGTGACCGCGAGGGCCAGGGTGAACATCTAGATGAATAAATCTGGGCAGGTTATTTATTTCGTTCGTGAAGTGACGCAACTGCAAGCCGGTTTCTTCTCGTGCTTCGCGCAATGCTGCCTGATCAACAGACTCACCGGCATCGATGTGCCCGCCTGGTTGTAGCCACATATTGAGGCGTTTGTGCAAATGCAACACCACACCGGGAGTGCCGACGACAATTGCCGAAGCGGTGACATGTGTCGTGTCACTGTGTTCATCAAACGGTGCACGCAACAATGGTGCAAGTTCGCAGAAAACTTTGACTGACTCTCGTTCGCGGTCGTCAATTGGTTTGTGAGTTGCCAAATCTGCACAGAACTTTTTTACAAATTCAACGCCCGCGTCAGAAATCATCAACTGCACAATATCGCATTACTTAACTAGCTATATATCGCCGCAACTGTCCACTCACCATGTTCGAGAATTGCCAACATCGCCAAAATCTGTGATGCGCTATCTGCTGTGATTTTTTCGCAGACTAGTTGTAGTCGAACTAACCGCCGACTACGAGCCAGATCCCACCAACGCTCTTCGACCGGCCAAGGCCCCGCCCACGAATTTACTTTGTAATGTGTCGAGCCGATAATCACGACAACTGGTGAAGCACTCAACTCATGGCGTGCATTGACACTCAGCAACTTTCCGGATTGGTCATTTATCTGCACTTGAATTGGCTCGGCGTAAACAACACTCGGCGATGGGTTTGGTAGTGCACCACGCCATTTCTGTGTTGTCATCTGATCGCCGCTACTAGCGCTACTAATAGTTTGAGCATGTGTCGCCGAAACAAGTTCGTAACTATCTAGCAGGTCGCGACCACCTTGCCACTTAGCGACTTGCACCGCAGATGAACCCAGCAACTCACTTAACCGACCAATTGCTTGTGTCGCTGTTTCGTCAGTTTGTGTGCTGCCACCCCACAACCTGAGTTGTCGTGCCGTATCAGTTCGAACTTCGTCAGCAATTAACTGCACACGAACCAGACCGTAACTTTCTAGAGCGCGATTTTCTGGAGCGTGACTTTCATGACTGCCAGAAAAATCACTGGCGAGATAACTAGCGAGCCAGGCTTCGAGTTGCCACTTTGCGTTTTCGATAATTGCACTTGTTGTTAAACCTTGCGGGCGATACCACAATCGTTCAGAACGCTTGCCTGCCTCTGACTCAAATACGATAATGATTCGCACACAAACACTGCCGTGAACCGAGTAATACTCAGTAAACGCACTAGCCATTCTTTGCACGCTGTTAATTATGATTTGTTGATCACTAACTGGTTCGTCGAATTTTTCGATACACAGATGCTCTGGCGGATGCGGAACCACAGCAAGCGGATATTGCTCATCACCCCGAGCGAGTCGATGCAGTTCGACACCCAACTCGCCAAACCTGCCCGCCAAAACAGACTCGCTTAGGGTACAAACATCATGCAGTGTGTTTAACCCGAGTCGCTCAAGTAACGAAATTGTTTCGCGATTGATGTTTGCAAATTCGCTGAGTACTCGCACCGACTGTGGGGCGAGCCACTCGCTGGTTTTGTCCGGCTCGACAACATACGGCGCAAACGAATTTGCGCTGTTGCTCGCCACGGCGCTGGCATGAGCAGCAATCTGTGCGGCCAAACGACTATCGCCAACGCCAACACCAATAAGCGAAGCCGTCAAACGACTATCGGCAACTGAAGTTTTTAGCGCCTCAACTATTTTTGAAGCCATTGGCCCGTCACCACCCATATATCTAGACGGCCCGCGCGTAGCAAAAACTATCAACCCGGGTTCACTGACTTCAATTAGCGGCACAAGTTCGTTGACGATTCTCACAACTTTGTCAAAGGCAGTGCGGTCACGACTTGGCTGATGCGCAACAATTTCTATATCGGGACATAAAGCTTGGGCATGACGACGACGCATACCCACTTGCACGCCGTAACGCATCGCCGCAGGCGTACGAGATATGACTCGTTGTGCATGAACTACTGCGCACGGAGTAGTTGAATTTTTAGCAGCAACAACTGCCGACCAATCAAGGCATTGCAAAACCGCCAACCGCCTACGCTCGGGCATATATACAACTAAATCAACACGGTTAAATCAGCACGGTTAAAACGACATGGTTAAAACAACACAGCTAAATCAACACGAGCGCGTGACTAGATAATTGCGTTCTCGTGCAACTCGTCGTCCGCTAACCCGTATTCGCACATCACGACGCTGCAAGTATCCAGCACCACTGTCGACGCCGCTCCAACTTTTTGTTCGTGTATCTAAAACAACATCAGCAAGAAACTGTTGAGCCTCATTCGAACCAGAAGTTGATCTAGTTTGCGATAACGGAGTGTTGTCGACGATGATCATCACGGCACGACGAGATTGCAATCTTGTTTGCACTCGTCTGGCATCGTTGACCGATAGTCGTTCAGGAACCGCAACAATCAACAAATCAAAACCCTCTATTGCTGCAGCAACCGTGACCGACCATTCGCGCGATGTCTTGGGTGGATGAACCAAAACTGTTCGCTCTAAAGCGATACCGTGCTCGACAGCAGAGAGTAAACCGAGATGATTGACACCGACTACGCCAAGCCATGACCCATGTTGAGTTGCAAGTGAACAAAGTGAAAGTGCCAGCGACAAACCGGCATCGCCACTGCAACGCACGATGCGCCCGCGCACCAAACCAGAATCGGGCAGTAAATCGCGAATGTTGTCGGCAACAACTAAATGCTCGACAACTGGTGGCTTTGTAACTAACTGTTTTCTCGCCAGAAGTTCTGTAGATAAAAGTTCTGTGACTCTTTGCTTGGTATCTAGTTGCATACCAGCACTGTAGCGAACACCTGTTCGTAGTAACTACTAGACGCTAAGAGGCCACTTTTACCTGGCTCTTTTGCCTGGCTCTTTTGGCTAGCTAACGGCTGTTTGACTAGTTTTCTGAGTCAGTAAATCCAAAGAGGAAATCAGCTCTTGTGGGCCACTTGCCCAGTAATCGGCACCAAGTTTCTCGGCATGATTTTGAGATTCAATAGCCAAACCAGCGACAAAATATTTTGCCCTAGCGTCGCCAGTTGCGCGCATCGCTGCGATGCACTTAGCCGTTTCAGCCAAAGCACCAGACATCGTCACGACAATACAAACAGCAACTAGGTCGTTGCTGTTTTGAACTGCAAGCCCAAATTCGTGGGCCGGCAAGTTTGCACCCAGATCACTGACCCTCCAGCCTTCACAACGAAGCAAATCTCCGACTATTGCAATTCCGAGCCCATGCAGATCGCCCTCAGGTACACCAACAATTATCGTGCCACGGTCAACTCCACGGCGCGCAAACCTTGGAGTAATTTGACTGATCAAGCGAATAACTATTCTGCTTGCACGGTGCTCAACGTAAATATCCATCTCACCGCGACACCATTTTTCACCAATTTGTAGGACTGCTGGCAGCACAATGTCAATGTAAATTGAGCGAATATCTCTGCCACTACGCAAGGCCGACTCAAGAACTGCCAGCGCGCCGCGTTCATCTCCGTCGATTAGTCGAGACTCAAAACGATTCACCCAGTCTGCGACATTGCGCCCACCATGTCGTGCTTTGCTCGGAGTTTTTTTACTTGATTTCTTGTTTGATTGAAACTCTTTTAAATCAGCACGACTAATTTGCCACGAGCGATTAACTCGAACCGATGGCAACATCCCCTCACGGACATAACGATAAACAGTCATGTAATGAACATCAAGGGTCTCAGCAACTTCTTGCAGAGTTAACATTGTTGAAGTCAAGACTTATATCGTACTAAATCCACGAAAAAAGTGCCTGACTTCGTGCGGCTAGTTTGTTGTCTAGTTAGCTAGCGCCTTACTGCGTGCGGCTAGCTTGTTGTCTAGTTAACTAGCGCCTTACTGCGTGCGGCTCTGCTCCGGGCTAGTAAATGTGGGGGGATCAACTTTTCGGCGGCGCTCAGTTCTGGCGCCGAGCCAGCACTACTTGCACTACTTGATGCGTCAACAGCTGCAGGCGCAACTTTGGCCATGAGTTCTTCGATACTCGGCGGCTTCATGCCTGGCTTCCAGTATTGGTGCAAATCAGTGACAATCTGCGCCAAATCGCCATCGCGCGAACCAGGTGCAAGATCAACCGTCACAATATTTGCAAACAAATGAACCCCAGTAACGACGCCACTGCTAAACAACCTTCGCGCCAATTCGGCAGCCGGACGCGGACCAATCGCCTGCGCTGCACTCGTGAATCTCTCGTGGCCTTGACCAGTCAGAGTTCGATTTAATTCGAACCGAATTCGACCCTGTACACCTGCCGCGGTTTGCTTGACATCTACTGGTTGACCCACCCGAGGCAGGCTAGTCAAAACTCAGACACGGCGCACGTTTTCTGCCGGTTTTCTACCAGTTTTCTGCGAGTTCTTACGCTTTCGCCAAATTGCCAAACCGCAACTACGGTTATACCTCATGGCTATCTCTACTAACCAAACTATTGAGCAATTCACAGCTGACGCCCACAAGTTTCTTGCAGCCAACGCCGAATCGCGCGAATCTCAAAAGGCATTCGTCTGGGGAGAAGGCTCTGACAATGTTTCGATGTTCGAAGAACGCAGCAAACAATCCGAAGACGAGTTAGTTGAGCGCGCGAAAAAATGGCGTCAGCAAAAATTTGATGCCGGCTTCGGCTGGATAACCGGCCCGACCCAATATGGTGGCGCCGGACTGACCAACGAATTTGAAAAGGCATACAACAGGGCCGAGTCGCAATACAAGGTTCCGAATCAATCAATATTTCAAATTGGATTAGGTATGGTTGCGCCAACAATTCTCGCGCACGCCAGCGATGAGGCACGCGAAAAGTTTTTGCGGGCGATGTGGCGCGCAGATATTGTCGCGTGTCAATTATTTTCTGAGCCTGGTGCAGGTAGCGATCTTGCGTCACTGCAAACAAAAGCCGAACGCGATGGTGATGAATGGATTATCACTGGGCAAAAAGTTTGGACATCCGGTGCGCAATACAGCGACATCGGCGAAATAATTTGTCGTACCGACCCGGGTTTGCCGAAACACAAAGGACTGACTGGTTTTATCGTTGATATGCACGCACCTGGCGTCGAGATTCGTCCACTTCGCCAGATGACTGGTGGCGCAAGTTTCAACGAAGTGTTTTACAACGAAGTTCGCGTGCCCGATAGTTATCGTTTGGGCGAAGTCAATAATGGCTGGGGCGTTGCACTGACTACTTTGATGAACGAGCGTGCATCAATTGGCACTTCAAGTGGCGGTGACGTTTCTGCCTTTACGCGAATTCAAGCGATGGTGCAACACTTCGGCCTGACTAATGATCCAATCGTGCGCGAAAAAATGGCTGATCTCTTTATTCGTACCAAAGTTGCCGGCTACAACAACCAACGAGCAATGGACAAAATTCGTGCTGGTCAAACACCTGGCCCTGAAATGTCAATCGCCAAAATGGCTTTGGTCGAAAACCAAAAGCGGATGAATGACTTCTTGTGCCTTGTCTTGGGCAGCAAATTGCAAGCCGACACCGGCGAGTGGGGCACCTACTCGTGGAGTCAGTTTTTGCTTGGCGCCCCTGGCATGCGAATTGCAGGCGGCTCAGATGAAGTGATGCGCAACATCGTCGGTGAGCGCGTGCTGGGTCTGCCAAAAGATACGGGTATCGATTCGAAATCTGCATTCCGTGACATCAAAGTCGGCACGCAAACTAGTTAATTTACGAGCTAGTTAACGAGCTATCTCACTAACTAGTTGACGAGCCAGGGCACATAGTTGGGCATGAAGGCCCAAGATGTGCGGTGAATCGCGCAAGGACCATAACCCTGCAGTGCCGTGCGATGCTTCGGGCACGGATAACCCTTATTGGTATCAAAATGCCACTGCGGATAATCATTGGATGACTCACGCATCATTCGGTCTCGTGTAACTTTTGCCAACACCGATGCTGCCGAAACAGAAACACAGCTGACATCGGCTTTGACTTCAAGCACGACTTTGCGCGCGTGCGGTGAAACAAAATCCCAACGGCCGTCGACGATTGCTACGTCAACTACAAAATCATTAGACACCCCAAGACTTAAACCCAGCGCAGCAAACCCGCGAGTAGTTGCCAACCGTTGCGCCGCAACCATGCCGAGTTCGTCGCACTCTGCGGCTGTTGCTAAACCTGTTGACCATTTAAGACATTTCGCGGCAACTCCATCAAACATTGCTTCACGCTTCGCTTCTAATAGCTGCTTAGAGTCGCGCACACCACCAAGCGCAACCGCCGGCTGATCACAAAAAATAACTTCGTCGCTCAACATCGCAATGCCAATCACGAGCGGCCCAGCCCAACTGCCTTTACCAACTTCGTCAATGCCAACAATTGTTCTCGCACCATTTTGATATAACGCACGCTCACGCGACGCATCGGGCCACGGCTTAATTTTTTTCACTTGCTATTTTCACTCGCTATTTTCAAATCAATGCAGCCGTACGCTCGCACTCGCGGCAGCGAACTCGCCAACTCGCCACCACATTTTGTCTTGCAAAAGTTTTTCTGCGGCCTCAGGCGTTACGGCGGCAAGCAACCCGCCACTGGTTTGCGGATCCATACATAATGCAACGTGCGCGTCGTCATCGTAATTTTTTTCATCTACGAAAAAGTGACCGTCTACATAGGTTCGATTGCGTGGGTCGCCACCAGTGCGCACACCCCGTTGCGCGGCTTCAAGTGCACCTGGGTATGCACGAAACGCCGACGAATCAAGCACCAACTGCACACCTGAGCGTTGCGCCATCTCCCAGCCGTGACCTGCAAGCCCGTATCCAGTCACATCTGTAACGCCATGCACAGCAGCGCCGAGTTGTTGTAACTGCTCAGAGGCTTGACGATTCAATTGGCGCATGCCAGCAATTGCCACGAGTTTTTCTGCGTCGGTGCCAGCGGCAAGTGTTAATCCTGTGCCGAGTGGTTTAGAAAGCAGTGCGACGTCACCAGCCTTGGCTCCGGCTTTACGAAATATTTTTTTAGGATCAACAACTCCCTGCACAGCAAGCCCGAAGATCGGCTCTGGGTTGCGAATTGTGTGACCACCAGCAACAGATCCACCAGCTTGTGCCACCACTCGCGCGGCGGCGGCAAAAATAATTGAAATTGCCTCGCGCGGAAAGTGCTCGGGGAAAGCAGCGATATTTACAGCCATCACAACTCGTCCACCCATTGCAAAAACATCGCTACATGCGTTAGCCGCCGAAATCGCACCAAAGTCATCTGGGTCGTCAACAAGCGGTGGAAAAAAATCAGTTGTGCTTACAAGCGCAACATCTTCGCTGACTTGATAAACCGCGGCATCGTCAAACGGCGCTAAGCCAACCAATAATGCCGGATCAATAGTTGACTGAGCACCGTTTGCAAGTTCGGATACGAGATCTGTCAGTAATGATGCACCCCATTTGGCTGCACATCCACCACACGAAGTCCACTCAGTTAATTTGATCGGCACAGAAAGTTTTGATATCGCATCTGCACTACCCGAGTTCATATCAACATCCTATTTCGCGCCGATATTTGCAAAACCACTGAGCAAAGTTTCACCACGAATATCAGTACTTGAAAAAGTTTTATCGATAGCGCTTGCCACGACACGCAAACCAGTTGGTCCGTCAATATCCCATAACAATGCAGGTCGCTCACCATGCCATCGCACGGCGTATGAAATCGTGTGCAGTGGTGTCGCCATCAGCTTGTGACATTCAAAGTTGACTCCAAGCCAAGATTCATCGATCCCGCGTGGGCAAATATCAATATTGCCGTCGCGACGATGCGCTACAAGTTGCGATTCAATCCATGATGGGCAACGCGAACTTGACTTCGTAAATGCAGTCATTTCGCGCGACACATCTGACTCTGGCAAGTTTGACCAAACTCGCGCCACATCGTCGCGCCCGCGGCTCTCGCCAGCGCAGTCAAGAACCATGCCAGCAGCCAAGATCGCACGATCCTCATCCCATTGCACAACTTTATTTCGAGCGCAACGCTTGATGATTTTTTCGGCTGCGACGGCGACATCGCTCGCCCACTGGGCAGGCTTGTCACCGAGCCGAACGCGCTCGGCAATATCCAAAATAAATTCGACATCATCAGATTGGCGATCAGATACTTGCGGTTCACTAAGCAAAATATCACAACGTTTTTGCATCAGCAATGTTGACCAAGAAAGTTCAGGCAGATCAACACGGCTAGAAACTTGTAATGCGGCAATCCACCCGCGTTCAACTTGTTCAAAACCTGGCAACGCCTCGAGTTCGCTGGCCTTGAGCTGTACCGAATTTTTATTAGCAGCACCAATTCGAATTGCTGCTCGCATTGTGGCGTGATGCCCCACCGGAAACACGACACTGCCACTTGGCAAGTCAATACCCTGCACACCAGTTGGGCTTGGTTCGCGCATCGTTGAAATATCCGCACGATCAAACGCCACAGCAAACGGCAACGATGAGTCGTTATATATTTCAACAACTACGACGCCACCAAAATTGGCAACACCATAGACGCGTTGCACTGCATCGCCACCCGGAACTTTCAGCCGAGTCTCAATCACCGGCACCCCAGAAACTTGTCGCTGACGAATAGTTGTTTCACGAGCTGGTTCGTACCACCGATCATCTGCGGCGATAAACCATCGCAAACGAACTTCTCCGTCAACTAATACATCGCCCCACGGCGTGACTTCGCCTCGCCATTGCGCTCCGCGCACACCTACTGTGAGCATTAATCCAACTCTGCTTTGCTGGCTCGAGACATCAGTTGCACCATCGCTTCGCTCGCACTTGTCGTGCCTTCGCAAACTGCCGCAACTTGCTGGGTGATCGGCATATCAACTTTGTATCGCTGAGCCAGTTGCGATACCGAAAGTGAAGACTTGACACCTTCAGCGATCATCTTCATTGACCCCGTAATCGAATCAATCGATTCGCCTCTGCCCAGTCGCACACCAACTGCGTTGTTACGGCTTTGCGCCGACGCACACGTCGCGATGACATCGCCAATACCGGCCAAACCTGTAAATGTGCTTGGATTAGCGCCAAGAACGACACCGAGTCGTGACATCTCAGCAAGCCCGCGCGTAATCAACGTCGCTTTTGAATTATCGCCAAATCCCATTCCTTCAACAATGCCTGAGGCGATCGCAATAACATTTTTTACGACGCCACCTATTTCACAACCAAGCACATCAGAGTTCGTATACACGCGCAAAGTTGGTCGAGTCAGCAGTACTTGAATTTGCTTTGCAACGTCATCGTCAGCGCAAGCAACAACTGTGGCGGCAGGTTGACCAGCCAAAATTTCGTGCGCCAAATTCGGGCCTGTTAAAACTGCGACACTGTGGCGCGGCAAAACTTCAACAATCACTTCGCTCATTCGCATCAAGGTTTCTCGCTCTAGACCTTTTGTCAGACTGATGATCGGTGCGCTCGGCGAAATATATTTTGCGACTTCAATGAGTACTTCACGAAAACCGTTTGATGGCACCGCCATCATCACGATCGCTGCATTCTGAACTACATCTTGCAACTTCGCCGAGCATGACAAACTCTCGGTCAATACTGCTCCACCGAGATAGTCGACATTTTGATGTTGTGTACTGATCTGTTTGGCAAGATCATCTCGCCTAGCCCACAACATCGTCGGCTGATTTTGTGCCACAACACTGGCCACCGTCGTGCCCCACGAGCCCGCGCCAATGA
>JAPKZT010000221.1 GCA_026393655.1 Actinomycetota bacterium
TCAACCAGATCTACTTCTGACGTTGCTTGATACTTTGGGTCAGCGACCATTTTTTCCGCCAAGCGTAGGTGGTTGGCCCGCAGACGAAGCCTGGCTTTCGGTTGCTTCGACACAAAATTTAATAAGAGCCGCTCAAGTGATTGTCAGCGAAGGCGATCTGACTCCGTTGACTAAAGTTGCTAAGCAAGAACGAGTTGATGCTCTCGCAAATTGGTTGGGTGTCGCCGAGTGGAGTGATCGAACCCGAGCCGCCTTTGATGGTGCACTTCGCGATCCGGCGCGACTTACCGCTTTGGCGATTTGCAGTCCTGAATACTTGGTCAGTGCCTAAGAGGAAAAATGAAAAATATCACCCGCAGAAATTTCATCAAATTAACAAGTGCAAGCGCGGTCGCAGTCGCGCACTCAATGTCAACATTCGAGTTCGCTCACGCTGCGGGCCCGCGACCTTTGTCGGCTGGCACACCGATTCTCGTTATTGTCACACTCAGCGGCGGCAACGACGGGCTGAACACGGTTGTGCCGTATTTGGATCCGCTTTATAAATCGTTACGTCCTCAACTCGCGTACAAAGAAGATCAAGTGCTGCCGATTGGCGATGGTCTCGCGCTGAACGGATCAATGACGGGATTCAAAACATTGTGGGATAACAAACAGCTCGCGATTGTGCGCGGCGTCAGTTATCCGAACCCTGATCGCTCACATTTTTCTTCGATGGCGATTTGGCAAAGTGCATCAACTACCCCGATTAAAACTGGATGGGTCGGGCGGTGGATTGAAGCACAACCTGAGAATCCGTTTCTTGCAATCAGTCTCGGCTCGACAATGCCGGCTCTGTTTCAAGGTGACAAATGCTCAGGCACCGTGTTACCACTCAGTGGACTCGTAACCCCAACTGGCATGCTCGCGAAAGATTATGCAAAGACTTCGAAAAAAACAAAACTTGATGGTCAACTCTCGGCAACCGCCGCGCGTTCAATTCGCGACCTGTTTACCGTTGCTGATGTTGTCTCACCGATTTTAAAGAATCCTGCACCACCGGCGGCTGATTTACCCACTGTCATTGGCGGCAATGCGGGTGGCGAATCAAACCTAGGCGCACAGTTAGACGTTGCAGCGAAATTAATTGCCGCAGGAGTGCCGACCCGAGTTTGGTCTGTCTCGCTTGGCGGTTTCGATACTCACGCCAATGAATTGTCAGCACAGTCACTACTTCTCGGCTCCGTCTCGAATTCAATCTCAAAATTTATGTCGCAGATGCGAACAATCGGCCGCAGCCGCGACGTGACGATTATGGTCTACAGCGAATTCGGCAGGCGTGTGAGTGCAAACGCATCAAGTGGTACTGATCACGGTACATCTGGACCCGTATTTATAATTGGTGAGCGAGTTGTCGGTGGGTTTCATGGCGACCAACCCCCACTCAATCGGTTGAAAGATGGCGATCTAGCGGTTACTACAGATTTCAGATCTGTTTACGGCAGCGTGCTTGAAGGCGTGCTTTACACGCCAGTCGATCGAGTCATTAGTGGATGGAACGACCGCCTGGCATTATTCACCGCCTGATCATTTCTTAGGTTAGTGAAGCTCGTGCTGCTTTAAACGAGGCGCGTGCGTGGTCTTGACTTTTGTCAGATGTAGATGTTGTGGTTATTTATGTTTCGCGATGAAGTCGCAAGCAAGATCAACCAGCAATCCCCAAATCGGTTTCGGCATGTCATGCCCCATGTCGTCAATCAACACGAGTTTTGCATTGGGGATTATTTCTGCCGTGCGCTGACCAGCAACAGGCCTAATTAATGTGTCGTCTTTGCCGTGAATCACCAATGTCGGCGTTGTTATATTTGAAATTTCTGCGAGGCGCGGGGCTAATGCGAAGATCGCCGCAAACTGTCGCGTTACACCTTGCGGATAAAAACTTCGATCAAAATCACGCGCTGCGATTCGCTTTGAGTTTTCGTCACTGCGATATTTCTTCGACTGAAACGCTTGGTAAATCGGCGAGTAGGCAATGAAGCCTTCACGGTCTCTGGGTGGCACCGACAGCAAGATGCCCATCGCATCTGGTGTTGGCAGGGCAGATTCAAGTTCTGACCCCGACATCACCGATATCAGGTTTTGAACACGCGTCGGATGATCTAGTGCCATCGTTTGAGCGATCATTCCGCCCATCGAAGCACCAAAAACATTTGCGCGCTCAATTTTTAAAAAGTCAAGCAACCCAATCGCATCACTGGCCATATCTGCGAGCGTGTACGGCGTGGGTGGTATTGGCTCTTTCATTAATGCAGCCATGAGCACGGCTGCCGCATCAACTTCAACTCCATCAAATTTTGTCGACAAGCCACAGTCACGATTGTCATAGCGAATCACGAAAAGATTTTTCGCCGCGAACATCTGGCAAAACTCTTCTTCCCATACCACGAGTTGCGCGCCATAGCCCATGATTAAAAGCAGCGCCGGATCTTTGGGATCGCCGAATGTGTCATATTCGAGTTCTATCGTTGATGAGATTTTTGCGCGTGCGATACTCTCAGTCTTGTTGCAATTTTGATGCCAGTCAATTTGCGTCAAGTACCATTATTTTCAATAATTGGCTACGGTGATTCGCATGGCTACGGTAATCCGCATTGAGTTTCAAAGATTGACGGCGACAGGTTTATAGTTCTTTAATCATGTCGGTAGTGCCTGAACTGAGCGAACTTAAGTTGTGGGCAGACCCGACCGTTGTTCAGATAAATCGACTGGCGATGCGTTCGCCATTTACATCTCAAGCAAGTCAACGAGTTTCGTTGAACGGAGAATGGCGTATTTCGCGGTTCTCACATCCGACGCAAATAGAACTCGAACATCTGGCTGAAAATTTTGATGACAGTGATTGGTTCAAGATTCCGGTGCCAAGTAATTGGACATTGTTCAACATGGGTGATGTGCCGCACTACACAAATATTGCGATGCCGTGGCGTGAGCCGCCGCCTTATTTGCCCTCCGAGATTCCAACGGCCGTTTATCGGCGAAGTTTTAGTATCGATGCGAATTGGTCAGGGAAGCGAATTATTTTGCACGTTGGCGCAGCAGAGAGTGTCCATTCGGTTCGTATCAACGGCACATTTGTCGGCTATGGCACCGACAGCAGACTCGCCAGCGAATATGACATCTCATCGGTTGTGCGTGAAGGCGCAAATGTTGTGGCGATCACCGTATGTCGCTATTCAGCGCAGTCTTATGTCGAAGATCAAGATCAGTGGTGGATGGCTGGTTTGCATCGTGAAATATTTGTCGAAGCACAATCACCATTTCGCATTGAAGATGTCAGGGTCGATGCGCAAGTAAGTGATGTAGGTGATTCGCTTATCGGAAACGGCTCGGTTCGTGTGCGCGCGAACGTTGCTGCACCAATTGACGCACGGTTTCCAAAAGATCTGTCGGTGATCGCCACGTTGCATTCAGTAATTGACGGCGCCACCGGTAACCAAGCTGGCAAACAAATCGGCACGGTGCACGAATCTGCCGTGCCACACTCGCATCGAGCATATGAATTTAGGGGACATACAGCCGACATATCTTGGGCTGTTGACCGAGCAAAGTTATGGTCGGCTGAACTACCAAATCGTTACATCGTGCGAGTCGAGTTGCGCGACGCCAAAGACACCGTGATTGATGCGGTTGAACAAGCTATTGGCTTCAGAGATGTCTCGATTGTCGATGGTGATCTGCTCGTAAACGGCAAGCGGATCATGATTCAAGGTGTAAACCGACATGACCATAATCCTGATCGTGGCAAAGCCGTGACGGTTGAAGATATGCGCGCCGATGTCTTGGCGATGAAGCGGCATAACTTCAATTCGGTTCGGTGTTCGCACTACCCGAACGACCCGAAGTTTTTGGATATCTGCGACGAGCTCGGGTTGTTTGTTGTTGCCGAAGCGAATGTAGAGAGCCATGCATGGATTTCTAGTTTGTGTAACGACCCGAATTATCGATCAACCTGGATTTCACGCGTGTCTCGAATGGTTGAGCGTGATAAAAATCGCGCGTGTGTAATCATGTGGTCAATCGGCAACGAGTCTGGTTATGGCGAAGTGCATGACACTGTGGCGAAATGGATTCGGTCATACGACCCGTCTCGTCCACTTCATTATGAAGGCGCTGTTTTTCATACGAACTGGTTTGACGGTGGACTCGACGCAACCGATGTCGTTGCGCCGATGTATGTGAGTATCACCGCAATTGAGGCGTACGCCAAGAGTAAGAAACGAAAGCGCCCGTTGATTATTTGCGAATACAACCACGCGATGGGAAACTCAAATGGATCGCTTGCCGATTATTGGAAAACTTTCGACAATACGCCCGGCTTGCAAGGTGGATTTATCTGGGAGTGGAAAGATCACGGCATTCGTCAAACTTTGTCGAATGGTAAACAGCGATTTGCCTACGGTGGGCAATTCGGTGACACGCCAAACGACGGCAACTTTGTCGCCGATGGTTTGATGCATTCAGATCTCACGCCCCATCCGGCGATGCGCGAGGTCGCCTGGGTTCACCGACCGGTCGCGACCCAAATTAAAAAATCAAAGTCAGGCATAGTTTTAGAAATTAAAAACCGACAAGCATTTCGTGACACGGCATGGCTCAAACCAGAGTTTGAATTAGTCGTTGATGGTGTAGTTGTGCGTCGCGGTGTTTTGCCTGGTGCAAATGTCGCGGCCGGCAAGACCAAACTTGTTAAATTGCCGGACTCGGTGCCTGTTGTTGGTGATGTGCGAATAAATGTTTTATGGCGATGCAAACGTGCAGAGTCATGGTGCGCGGCTGCTTATCTTGTGGCGTGGGATCAACTCATTGTGCGCACAAGAAATTCGCAGCGAGTTGCAGTGAGTGCTAAACAGAAACTACCGATTGAAGTGACGCCAAAGTTGGCGATTTGGCGCTCACCGATTGACAATGATGGCTTCAAACTGTTGCCGAATCTTTCGTGGGTTGAGACCACAACGCTCAAGCGGTGGCAAGCAGATGGTCTTGACGGTGAAGCCGAATCTTTGGTGAAACACACTGTCAAACGCGAAGACCGATCCGACGGTTCAATTCGCTTTGCGCACACAGTGGTGGTGCCGAAAAAATTTAATGACCTACCGCGAGTTGGCGTGACATTTGCACTGCCAGTTGGCTTTGAGCAACTCAATTGGTTTGGCAACGGTCCGCACGAGTGTTATGCAGACAGGCAGTCTTCGGCAATGCTCGGGATTTATTCTTCAGCACCCGATGAACTTCCGTATCTAGTGCCCCAAGAATACGGACTACGAACGAACTGCCGTTGGTTTGCAATTAGTAATCCTAAAACTGGTGAGGTGATCAAGATTGAAGCAGATGGTTGTTTATTACACATGTCGGCTCTGCCATACACAACCGATGATCTCTATCGTGCCAAAGATCAAACCGAATTATTTAAGCGCGACTATTTGACGATGAATATCGACATTGCGCACCGTGGGCTGGGCACGGGCAGTTGTGGACCAGATGTGTTGCCCCAGTATCGAGTTAAAGCGGGCACCTATAAATTTGCCTACGTTGTCTCACGCCAGATGGGCGGCGCCAGCGGCTGAGACTTTCCAGCCGTCAAGTTTTGCGTCTGGCGAGCACAGCGCAACGACGCATCCACCAAAACCTCCGCCCGTCATTCGCGCGCCATATACGCCTGAAATTTTCTGTAGTTCGTCAACGGCGTTATCCATCTCTTGAGTTGAAGTTGCAAAATCATCGGCGAGCGATGCGTGACTTTGATTCATAAGTAAACCTGCAGTCACCAAGTCGTTCGAGTTTAGAGCGAGTGCAAAATCGCGCACTCGTTGATTTTCGCTTATCACATGTCGTGCTCGTGTTCGTGTGGTCAGATCAGAAATCGCATCAACCGAATCAATCGTGGCGTTACGCAACAAACCAATAATTGATTCAGCCTCAGCGCATTGCTTGACGCGGTCCGCATATTGTGAACCAACCAATGTGCGGTGAGAGATGAACCGCACTATTACTTGCGAATTTTCAGGAAGTCGCACATGTTTGATTTCAAAATTGTCGCAGTCGATCAGCATCGCATGCTGTTCGCGCGCCGAGGCGATGCACAATTGATCCATAATTCCAGTCGGCACTCCAGTGGCGAGGTGTTCAGCGCGCTGGGCAAGCAACGCGAGTTCGAGTGCTGATCCTGTGTAACCAAGGGCAAGTGCGGTGGCCACTTCGAGTGCCGCACTCGAAGAAAGACCGCTACCAATTGGAATAGTCGTCGTGATGTTTCCGTTGATGCCGCGGGAGGCGGCGCACTCTTTGGCAACGGCCGCGATATACCTGGCCCAACCAATTGCCGAAATTTGCGATTCGGCGACCGGAAGTTGAATTATTGCAGCCGATTCTTCGTCTTGAGAGAGCAACTCAACAACCGATTTATCAGACGGCGCAAAGTCAATAGTCGTGAAACGATTTATCGCCATCGGAAAGACCATTCCGCCCGTGTAGTCGGTATGGTCGCCAATCAGGTTGACGCGTCCTGGCGCAACCGCGCGCATTATTCGATTAATTTGCGCAAGCGTTGCGCAATATCGTCAGGATCAACCGGGTTGAAATATTCCTCGGTGGAAACTTCGGCTGCGGCGATGAAGCGCTGAACATTTTGTGCACGCCAAGGTGAAACAATTTCCATGTGCATCATTGGTTAATCCACATCATGTAGGGGATTGGCTCGTCAAATAGTTTGTCAAGTGCCGAAAAAACTCGGTGCAATGTTTCAGAAAAATCTGTGCGTTGTAAATCTGAGAGTTCATTGACTGTTGCAACTCTTTGGCGAGGCGCAACAACTAGTGACACGGGGTGAATTGATGCATATTGGGCGTAGGTGACGAAGAATGGCGTCGAAAGAATTTCGCGTGAACCAGAATCAAGTTCGGGCTTCCATTGTGAACTCAGTAGTCGCTGTTGGCGCGCGGGAACATGATCAAAAGCATAAATCTGCCCGTGCGGATGTTGAATCGTCGCGCCAACTTGCGCGCCGCGATTTTCGAAAATCAAGACATAATTTATGTCGTCTTGCCGCTGAAGTTGCTCGGTGCGTTCACTCCATAAGTCGATTACTTGTCTAATGCCCACCGGGCCGAGCGATGCAAGCGATGCATCGTGTCGAGATGAATAAAGCACAACTTCGCAAACGCCGTTTTCGAGCGCGGGCCACCGATTCGCAATTGATTTGACTGTATATTCGCTTTGGGCTTCAACACCGCCGATGCAAAACGGGCAAGTTTCGGTGGGCGAATTCGGACGATTTTGTCGAGTGGCAACGATGTGCACCCGTGTGCCTGTATGCCGATCAACTCGTTTGTGTTCGTTCATCAAATAACTTTTTCTATATTCACTATAAACGACGACGCGGGGAGCAAAGGTGGACAGATAAAACCGATTTGCTGCAATTGCAAACTGGATATTTCAAATCTTGACTCGGTCATCCATCGGGGAAGATCACGGTAGGGGGCAAATGCTGGTTCGCCAAAATACATTGGTTTGATCACATAAATCGAATTCGGTTCAAGTGTGGTTACACGAATCGGCGCAATGTGACTGCTGTTGCCATTGTCTAGTCGAGTGATCGAAATAATTGTCTGTTGGCTATCAACGCTGCTGACTCCGTGAACGACGATGTTTGAGTCGGGGTGATCTTCGGTAAACGATGTGCCCGAGTGAAGTAGCGGTCGCAAAGTTTTGTATTTTGTAATCACATCGGTCAATCGGTCGAGGTCTTCAGATGTTTCTGACAGCAAATTAAACTCAACACCGAGCCAGCCAAAAATCGCTGTTGTTGCGCGAAAAGCCAAAGAGTGTGTGCGTTTTGTAATGTGATTGTTTCGCGAGCCAATATGCGAGCCAAGCATTTCAGGCGGCATCAACCGTGAAGCACCGCGCTGAATAAGTTTTCGGTCAAGTGCATCATTCGAGTCGCTTGTCCAAAACCGACTGACGAATTCAAGAATTCCGAAGTCAACGCGACCGCCCCCAGAAGCACACGATTCAAACTGCACTTTCGGGTGGGCGTTTTTCAGTTCGCTCAACAACTGATATGTGCCAAGAGTCTGAGCGTGTGCGCCGGCGCTGACGAGATCGCGATTGTGATCCCACTTTATATATGCAATTTCGTGCGACTTGAGCAGTTTTGAAATACTGTCGAACAGATATTCGCGAACATCTTTGTGCGACATGTCTAAAACCAATTGATTGCGACTGGTGACTTGTTTGTAGTTCGTGTCATTAAGCGCCCAATCTGGATGCTTGCTGAACAAATCGCTGTTCGGACTAACCATCTCGGGCTCAAACCAAATGCCAAACTCCATACCGAGATTGCGAACATGTTCAATCAATCGGCCAAGACCATCAGGCCAAACTTTAGAATCGACAGTCCAATCGCCTAATCCAGACGAATCATTTCTTCGCCCGTTAAACCATCCATCGTCTAGCACGAAGCGTTCGACGCCAACACGAGCAGCACGACGCCAACACGAGCAGCATTATCGGCGAGTTTCGTCAAAGTGACAAAGTCTTGATTGAAGTAGACGGCTTCCCAAGTGTTGAGAATTACGGGGCGATATTGATCGGTCTGTTGCTTGCTCGCCCGCACAAAATTGTGAAAGCGTTGCGAGGCGTTGCTTAAGCCGGCACTTGAGTGCACGGCATAAATCATCGGTGCTGAATACGACTCACCAGGTTTCAGCACAACTTCGCCTGCATGCAGTCGCTCGCTAAACAGTAAATGCTTGTGATGTTCGGTAACTCCGTCGGCAACAATTTCAAAGTTTCCGCTCCAACCCAAGTGGCAACCCCAAACTTCGCCATGTTGCTCGCCAAAATTGTTCGTACCTGCAAAAACCAGCGGCCACTTTTCGTGCGATGTTCGCCCGCGCAAATTCGTTATAGAGATAGTCGAGTCGTGCCATGGGGTGCGATGTTCGCCGAACTCCATCGCCCATCGGCCACCAAATGTTAAAAGTTCATTCGCGTGCGATGCGATTGGTAGTGCGACCCTGAGCGCTTGCAAGTTGAAAGCGGTTTTCGCAAGATTGCGCAGTGTCGCTGAAACCTTTAAAACTTCACTTGCATCAATCTGCAACTGCAGAACTGCTTCAAGACCCGCATGTTTATCGCTAAGAATAAAAGTCGCAGATGTGGTCGAGGTTTCAATCGATGAAATTTGCAAGCCTGCAAAACTCGCAGTTTTGTCGGTGAGAAAACCTTCTAAGCCCGGAATACCCAACCAGCCATCGCGATGTTGGGGGATAATCGCCAATGGCGCGTCAAAGTCGAGACCACCAGCAAGCACGGGCCGCGCGAACATCGATTCGCTCAGTTGTGATTTTCCGAGACTAGAACCCCAGTAGACGATCGCTGGCACATTGCCACGCGTACTGATCACGACACTGAGATTTGTAGAGCACAGATGAATTAGTTGTTCTGAAGTCGACACCAAGAATCAAGTCTGCCAGCCAAATGAAAGCCGCGCCACTTGACCGAATTTCCAAACTATTACAGCTTCGTTGACCCCGATTTGATGGAACGACCGCCTAGCGTTATTTACTGCCTGATTATTTATCGCAACATCTAGCGAATAACTATTTCTGTTTATCCCACCCAAGGCTGTGCTCAATCTCAGGAAGTCGCTTTCTAAATTCAGCAACAAGCTCTAAACCGTCGGCTATTTGTTGTCTGGTCAGTCCCATTGTTTCTGAAAAGATTGCAAATCCTTGACCTAATGTTTCCATTAGTTGCATGAATGTGAATGCGGTGCGTTGAGTTTCAGTTTTAATGTCAGTTTGAAATCGTTCTGAGTATTGTTCAAAAATATCTCGTTTAAATATTTTTGGGTCTGCGCCTTCTGCGAGTAACCAAGCGATCAATTTACTTCGGAGGATAAAATCAGGATCGAAAATAACTGTTTGCGTCAGTAATCCAGATTGACGTTTTATTGCGTTTTCTAAGAGCACCTCTGCGACATGGCTAAATAATCCAGCCATTGACCCGAAGTTTCGGGCGATTGTTGGCAAAGTCAACCCCGCTCTCTTAGTAAGTTCGCGAGCGGTCACTTGATCAAATGGAAACTTTCTGAGCATTTCAATCGTGGTCTTTGTGAGTCGTTCTTGAGCTACTGCGCCAGGCACCATTGGCCGCACTTTGGCAGGCTTTGAGATCACCTTTTTTCTAGGGGTTTTCATAGGTTTGTTTAGCCATTCCGGTCAGATGCCTCATGTTCGTTACAGTGCACATTTTACAACTTTGTACATTGTTAGCAACTCACGCCTTTGCTTTGTCTATATTGATACTAAATATAGATATTGCATATATTTGATAACATCGTATACACTACAGATACAAATAGCAAGATTGATGGTTTTGGCCATTGATTGATCGGGGGGGGTGTTGTGGGTAGGCGGTTGTTGGTTTCGGTCATGGTTATTGTGTCGTGTGTTTCGTCGAGTGTGTCTGTGGCGAATGCGGCTGGTGGTGTTGCATCTGTTTCGTTGAGTGCTGCAGTGTCGGTGATGCCTAGTAGTGCAACCAGCACAACTAGTACAACCGTGCCAGCTAAAACAGTTAAGCCTGTTAAGACGACTGTGCCTGTTAAACCGAAAAACAAAAACGTGGCTAGCGCTGTTGGCACAACTGTGCCAGTGATTGCGAATGTTTCGAATATCGCGTCTGGTTCGTCTGGAACGGCGAGTGTGGTTGTGTTGCCTGTTGATGTTGTTGGTTTGATTTCGGTGTGTGTAAATAAATCAACTTCGGTGTTGCGTGACACTGCAGACAATTCTTGTTCGTCTGGCAGTGAAGTAAAAGTCGAGTGGCTTGATACTGGTATGTCACCAAAGATTTGTGTAAATAATAATAATCGTGAGATGACTTTGGCGCAAGATGGCAAGTGTGCAACTAAGAACAGCGCTGTTGCAGATGTGACAATTAATAAACAGATTTTGGCTTGTGCTGATGACAAAACTGGTGTGTTGCGTTACCGGGCATCAGGTGTATGTGGTGTGAAAACTGATCCTGTTGCATGGGTGCTTAAAGATCAAGGCGTGGCAAGAAATGTTGACGATGCCGTCAAAAAGGGTGCGGTTGAGATTATTAGTTTGATACCAACTGCTGGTGGTGCTAGTGGTACTGCTACTAGTACTGGCTCAACAAAAACTGTGACAACGAGCCCGACTACAAATACTTCTTCAGTAACAACCACAACTATTGCTGTTGCTACTACAGCTGTGCCAACTGCAACAACAACTACGAGTTCAACTACAACTAGTTCATCAACAACGACGACGACTGTTGCGCGTGCGGTTGGTTCGTTTGCTGGTTATTTGGGTGGTAATTGTCCTGATGGTTCAGGTATTCCTTGGTACTGGGGTAGCGGTGGGCAAGCTCGTGCGGGTGGTTGTTCGGCTGCTGCTTCGATTGCTCCAACTACAACCGCACCAGCAACCACAACTACTGCAGTTTCAGCAACAACAGTTGCACCTGTTGTTATCCCTGGTACACCTGGCACGCCGACTGGTGTTGCAGGCAACCTTCAAGTCACGGTTTCTGTGACTGCTGGTTCTGGTGGCACACCAACTAGTTACACGATCACTCAATCAACAACTTCTGGTGGCACATACACGACAGGTTGCACAGTCACAGGTGCATCTGGTTCATGTGTTGTCACAGGTTTAACAAATGGTACGGCATACTTTTTTAAGACAACAGCAACAAACTCTGCAGGCACATCTGGTTTGTCGACTGCGTCTAGTTCGGTAACACCAGTAACAGTGCCTGGTGCACCAACAATTGGCACAGCAACTATTGCTAGCTCAACATCGGTAACAGTTGCCTGCACGGCACCTGGGTCTAACGGCGGTGCAACAATTACTACTTATACGGCAACATCGAATCCAGGCAGTAGAACTGGCACATTAACTTCAGCAACATGTAGCAGTGCGATCACAGTTACAGGTTTAACAACCGGCACCGCCTACACATTCACAGTTACAGCAACAAACTCTGCCGGCACATCAGTCGCATCAGCAGCATCAAACTCGGTAACACCAGTCGCTACATGCGCAACAGGTGGAACATGCGTCGTTGGCAACACAGGCCCAGGCGGCGGCATCGTGTTCTATGTCGCTTCAACTGGTTTTAATTGCGGTTCAGGATTTACTTCAACGGGCAGTCCAACAGGCGGTTTGTGTCTTTATCTCGAGGCAGATACGAGTGACTTGGCGGAGACCCCTTGGTGCAACTTACAGAACGTAATAACGGCATCTTCTTTTAGCGAAGCGATTGGTGCGGGTTATGCAAACACAGTAGTAATGACGACCAATTCGAATTGTGCATCGGGTTTGGGTTACTCGGCTCGCAGCGTTTCAACTGGCGGCAAGAGCGACTGGTATTTGCCATCGAATGATGAACTTAACCAGATGTGTAAATGGCAAAGAGGTCAGAGCACTACCGCAGCTAATCAAGCAGTTATGTGCAACGGTACAGGGACATTAAATAGTGGTAGCGGAGCGAGTGGGTTTTCTTCAACTCGTGATTACCGGACTTCAAATCAGCAGATTGGTGGCAACGCACTTTGGAACGCATTCATACAGAGCTTCAGTACTGGAAATAGAAGCGGAGACTTATCCAAAGGCACTTCTGAACGTTCAAGGGCAATTCGAGCATTTGGGTTATAAACGAGTCTGCGTTATTGGCGCACTCGGAGGGACTTGAACCCCCAACCCTTTGATCCGAAGTCAAATGCTCTATCCGTTGAGCTACGAGTGCTGGTATTTCTA
>JAPKZT010000024.1 GCA_026393655.1 Actinomycetota bacterium
AAATCTTCGCCGATGATTATGCGCTTGGCGAATAATCCTTCAACCAGAACTCGTTTGACAAAATCGCTTGGCGCTTCACGACTTGAATCTTTGTCAAATTTAACAATGCAAGTCGCATCAATGCCAGTCGCCGCGAGTCGCTCAAGTTTTTGATCTAAATCTGTCAACAGAAGTGGCGCCGATTCAGGCCGCACGACACTGGCTGGATGACGATCAAAAGTTACGACGATGCTTCGCGCATCAAGTGTTTGCGCTTGCTGACGAACTTGTTCAATTACCGCTTGATGACCGCGATGCACACCGTCATAGGCGCCAATCGTTACGACGCTGCGACGCAAATTTGCGCCTTGTCCGAAATCAAAACTCGTGTCATTAACAATGATCATTGAATTTCACGATACTGCGTTGGCCATTACGACACTTGGCTTTGCCCGCCCCGTTACGCTCTGCACATAGATCGCCAACACCGCGTTCGTCTCGTCAACCAAAACCCAAGGGGCTGGTGTATCGAACTTCTCTAACTCTCGACCATTTTTAATCATCGCCTTCATCTCGTCACTAGCAACGACCCGACTCATCGATCGCACCGCCGTGACCGGCTCGTGCAATACAACGGCATCTAGCGGCGAAGCCTCGCTTTGCATAAATGTGCCAACTGCCGTTCGTCGCAAATTGCGTAGATGCGCCGAACCTCCAAGCGCGCGACCAATGTCATCGGCAAGAGACCTTATATATGTGCCAGAACTACAATGCACTTCAATATCAACAACTCCAGGTTCTGCCATTGCAAGTACTTTGAAATCATAGATCGTAAGATTTCGCTCGTTGCGCTCAACTTCAATTCCTTGACGGGCTAATTCGTGCAGACGAACGCCATCAACTTTGAGCGCTGAAACCATCGGTGGTATTTGTTTAATTTCTCCAACAAATTTTTCTGCGACCACACGTTTGATTTCGTCAATCGTTACACCAGACATGTCGTGTGTGGCAGTGACAGTGCCAGACGAGTCAAGGGTCGAAGTTGCTGTACCCAAGACAATTTGACCCGTATACGTTTTGTCAAGTCCAGACAAAAAAATCAACAGCCGCGTGACATAGCCAACGCCGACTAGTAGTACTCCAGTTGCATTTGGGTCAAGTGTGCCTGCATGACCAATGCGTCGCTCGCCTAGTTGTTTGCGCAAAACATTGATCACATCGTGACTTGTCATCCCGGACGGCTTGTCAACTATCACTAACCCGTGTCGAGTGGGCGGCCTACGCCGAGCCACGAGATTTAATCCTCAGATTTCTTGTCACCAAAAAGTTCTTTGCGTCGAATTTCGTCCTGGCGCAAAACTTCGTCAATGCGCTGCGCGGCACGAATCGCATCATCAGGGCGAAACTGCAAAATCGGTGTTCGACGCGCACGCACTTGATCGGCAATCACACTTTGCAGACGCTTGCGATACTCATTTAGTGCTTCAAGAATTTGTTCATCGCCATCAGCACCTTGAATCGAGTCGTAGTAAACGATGCCACGATTCATTTCAGAGTCAACATCTACCGATGTAATCGTCACAAAACCAAGACGATCATCGTCTATTTTGTTTAGCTCGTCTGCAATCACTTCACGAAGAGTTTCGCTTAGCCGTGCTGTTCTAGCAAAGCGTCGGCGCGTATCGGTTCGTGCTGGTTTTGGGCGTCGTCGTTGATTAGCCATACGCCGTTTAGGATACGGATGTCATGGGCTCAACGACAGACACACAGTTTCGCCCCGATATTCAAGGCTTGCGAGGAGTTGCAGTACTCCTAGTAATCATTTACCACACAAAATTAGCTTTACCCGGTGGTTATCTCGGTGTAGATATCTTTTTTGTAATTTCTGGCTTCGTGATTACGCAAATGCTTCTACGCGAACTTGAAAGCAGTAACACAATCAATTTAAAAGCGTTTTTTAGCAGAAGAATCAAGCGAATTCTTCCAGCGCTCTGCATTGTTACTTGCTTTACCCTGTTCCTCTCGCTAATCATTCTTTCACCATTTGGTGAACAGCAAAAATCGATTATTGCTTCCAGAGCAACGACAATGTTTTTTGCTAATTTTCATTTTCTTTTAAGCGATACTTACACCGAATTA
>JAPKZT010000279.1:0-5934 GCA_026393655.1 Actinomycetota bacterium
TTGACTACGGGCCATTGACCGTCGAGCGCACTCGCCGCAACTTCTGGCACAACTGTTGTCGAAACTGCGGGTTCTAGTGTTGTCGCGACTGTTGTCGAAACTGCGGGTTCAAGTGTTGTCGCGACTGCCGAATCTAAAGTCAGGGCCTCGGGCGCGTCTTGCTTCACGAGGTTGATATAAATCCACGGAACTGCAACGGCACCCACCGCAACAACCACCACAACTGCCACAAAACCTAAAACCTTACGTTTCACATTTTTCATTGGTAAAAGTATTGCACGATCAACAATCAATTATCTATTCAACTGTGATGTATCCGTCACAAACACCATCGGCCAAACTTATTGCGTGCGCCTACAGCTGGCGTCTCGAAGTTGTTGCGCCCGAGCACGAACATCGGCGACATTTATCTCGAGACGCGCGCACACCTCTTCAAGATTCAACTTCGTCGATCGACCCATGGCGGTTTCGGCTACAGATTCGACGACGAGACGCGCGGCTTCACGAACTTTGCGCGAGGCAACAGAAGCAGGCATACGAATTGATTCGGTCAAGATCGAAATTGCTGGTACCAGCTCACAAACCCGCCGCACACAACTGGTATTGACACAGTTAGGGATGCTCGCCCCACACCGATCGTGCCGACCATACCGACCGTGCCGACCGGCCCTAGCAAAGCAACTCGACCTACTCGACTGCTTGGCAATCTACTTAGAAGTTCGCACATTACTCAGCATGTGCCAACCCCAAGTTGCAATATAAATAATCTTATTACACTTTCAGCCCGTATCTGGTAATATAAAAATTCATATTACAACTTAGGTAAAACTATGGCCAATAAATCCCATCAAAATGATCGACCACTGACAGGTGTGTACAAGAAACACTTCTCGGGCAAAGATTATGAGTACGAGAGTTTTTTGCCGAACCCTGTCAATCGTCCATATGAATGGCAAGACAAGCGAATACCTGTCTTGCTTGAGGAGGCAATAAGGCTTGTCGGTGAGTTGAACGCATATTCCACTCTTGTACCAGATGTGGATTTTTTCATTCAAATGCATGTAGGAAATGAGGCCGTGAAATCGAGTCGTATCGAAGGTACTCGGACCGATTTAGGTGAAGCGATTCTACAAGAGGAAGATATCGCTCCAGAGAAGAAAGCCGACTGGATAGAGGTACAAAATTACATCGAGGCGATGAACACGGGGATCGCTCGACTCAATAAGTTACCCATTTCTATGAGACTTTTGCAGGAAGCTCACAAGATTTTAATGGCTGGTGCCCGCGGCGGGGATAAACGACCAGGAGAAATTCGCACAGCACAAAATTGGATTGGTGGCACAAGTATCCAAACGTCATCCTTCATTCCACCTCATCCCGATGATCTGAGCGAGGCCTTAAGAGACCTTGAATTCTTTTGGCATAACAAAGGATTAAATATGCCCCACCTTATTAAGTTGGCGATTTCTCACTATCAGTTTGAGGCGATCCACCCATTCAATGACGGCAACGGAAGAATTGGACGAATGCTCATCGGGCTTCACCTTATTGAGTTAGATATCTTAAGAAAACCGACGCTTTATCTCTCGGACTTCTTTGAACGAAACAAAGGTGCGTATTATGATGCACTTTCTTTCGTACGCCAAAGAAATGATCTGGATCAATGGGTTGTCTTTTTTCTCTTAGCTGTCATTGAGACGGCCAAAAAAGGTACCGACACACTCCAGAAAATTGTTGATCTGCGCGCCAGCTACGAGAAACAAATTTTGGAACTCGGTCGCCGGGCGAAGTTGGCTAACAAACTGCTAATGCATTCATTTTCTCAGCCTGCATTTAAAGTTTCTGGAGCCTCCCAACTTCTTGAAATATCGAACACTGCGGCAAATAACCTTGTGGGCGAGATGACTGGTCTCGGTATTCTCAAGGAAATAACCGGTTTTTCGCGTAACCGAATTTTTGTCCTGCACGAGTATTTGGAGTTGTTTACGAGATGAAAACCGAGCCTCAGGTCGGGGTTGGAACAGCAGTTTCTCAATACGAGAACATGCTATTATGAACGTCAGGAAAACACCGTGAACACGCTCGCTACTTCAATCGTCGAGCAAATCTTGAACTCAAAGAACCGTTTTTGGGAACCTGCTGATTTCAACAAGTCTCCATCTCGGGTATTGCACATCCTCGGTGAGATGGTCGCCTCGGGAGAACTTCGCAGAATCCGTCGAGGTTTGTACTGGCGCGGATCCGCGACCCCACTCGGAATGTCACCGCCATCTGCTGAGGCAATTCTTGCCAAGGTGGTCGGAAAAGATGGGGTCGGACCGTCTGGACTTTATGCCGCCTACGTGTTGCGTTTGTCGACCCAAGTTCCGCGTTTGCCTGAATACGCAGTGCCTGTGCGTGTTCCAGAAAATCTCCCCGGCATGATCGTTCGGTCTCGAGCAGCACGATGGAAACGTCGTGACGCAAAGTTACGACCAATTGAGATTGCACTCCTCGAAGTGCTTGAAAGTTGGTCGAGCGTTATTGAGGTAAGCGATGATGCGGCAATGAAAACATTGCGGCACCTGCTTGCAGACGGCGAATTACGTTCGACGGCACTGATGGCTGGCGCCGGCACCGAACCGATACAAATAAAGCGTCGACTAGAGGAGTTGCTCGTAGGCGTGGTGTGACAGGCGGCGTCGCGAATTGGCGCACCGAACACATCAACGAGTTCGACGACACCATTCGTGCGGTCGCCGAAAACCTGAGGCTCGGCTCGCTGGCTGTCGTCAAGGATTACTGGATATGCCAGGCTCTGGCGGCAGTCGCTGCGAACTTTGGCGAGGTCGTAGTTTTCAAGGGTGGCACAAGTATCGAGAAGCTGCGAATCATCGAGCGGTTAAGCGAGGACATCGACCTTCTCATCACATCTCGCCCGACTAGTGACCGGCGCGGTCAAAACCTCCTCAAAGCGATTTGCACTTCAATCACTACAGCGCTCAACCAAGAAACAAGCGAGAAAATAATGAGTGGTGGAAAAGCCACGGAAGCAACTTTATTTCGCTCCGTCTTCATCAAACATCCTTCAGTTGATCAATTCGATGGTCTACAAGGCATCGCTGACCCAAATCGAATATTGGTCGAACTCGGCCAATCGGGTGGACAACACCCGTATGTCAATGTTGACATTGAATCGATTCTGTCTCGCCAACTTGGCGCAGCCGGAACACTCGTTGACAACTACAACGACCTCCGCAAATTTTCTATGAAGGTCTTACACCCAGCACGAACTCTTCTCGAGAAACTCTTACGCGTTCACACGTTTGCCATGCAGTTTCGTACAAATCAGTCGGATAATCGACAACTCAGAATCGGACGTCAGCTATACGACATCGGTGCACTGCTTCAAGAGGCAAGTGTCTCTGAGTTACTGACCGACACGTACCAACGGGACACAATCCTCGCCGACTGCCTCAGGGTGTCTGCTCAATTCCATGGAGATCTGCCACGACCCAACGGCGGGTTTGCGATGTCACCAGCCTTCGCAGGAAACGGTGATCTCGGCCAATGGCTCAAAGCAGCCCACGACCAGGCAATGGCCAGCCTCTACTTTGGCCAACTACCGGCACCAACATTCGACGAAATACTTGCCATTATCCATGCACGGTCAGAGCTCATTTAGCGGTTGCCGAAAACCTCGGGCGTGGCGCCGCTGGGCTGGGCCTGGCTCGGCGGGGCTCCGGTTGGGCCTGATTTGGCTGGGCTTTGGGGCGCCCCGCTTTTTTGGTGGATGTGACAGACGACTAATATTTTATGGTGCCCAAGTCGACGAAGAAGCCTGCTGCGAATAAATCGTCACGGCTGGCTCCTAAAATCCGCACTTCTAAGGCAGACGCAAAACAAGCGCTCATCAAAGCCACAATAAAGATTCTCGATACTCAGCCGATTACCGAAATTACTGTGCAAGACATCTCAGAAGAAGCCGGGGTCAATTACACCTATATCAACCGGTACTTTAAAACCAACTTGAATCTGTTTGCCGAGGTAACCGATGCTCTCGCCGACATTGTCAAAGATAAATCATTTGACGCAATCAATAAATACATTCGAAAACAGAAGACATCCCCCACTAAAATTTCGGTAGCTGAGCTTGATCAAACTCGTTTAGCAACCCTGCCCATTGCCATGAAGCGCCTCTGGCTCGTGCAATATCTTGTTGCCTCAGGTGTGCCAGCGGATCGATTTGTTGCTAAATCAAAAGAATCATTTGAATCAGCCGTCGATCTTGCTGAGCAACTTGGTTTTGACCGTGAAACTGCACGTGCCCGAATTATTTATTTCATCACTATGACGTGGATAGAAGCATCGCTCACACCTTTTTTCGGGTTTACAAGTGAAGAAATCAACAAGTCATTCGCGCTGACCTTCACTGATGCGATCTCAAATAAACCAAAAACTATGTAGCACCCTCACAGCAGAATTGGGCTGTGGCAAGTATTGGCGAACTAATTAAAAACCGCAAGGCGGTTCTGCAGATGCTGCAAGCCGCCGACACTGTTTATGAAGATTCTGCAAACTTGCAGCGCACCTCTCAAAGTCGTGCCTATGCGGCGAAGTTGAGAATACAACTCAAACGAGGCGAGCAACTGGGTTCGCAAACCCCAGACGAGATCGCACTACTTGTCGCAATTGACGCACAAAACCAAACACGCAATTCGTTAAACGTCGCGACTAATGAACTGCGCGCCATCTTGAATAAAACAAAGCCATATGTGCACCAACTTGATTCAACATCGAAGTTTTTATTGAAACTGTTGTCGCAGAAGAAACGTCTAAGTGTTCACGCCGAAATGCTTCAAGCCAAAAGTGGCTTAGAGATTGCTCATCGACTAATCAACAGTCGACTAACACCAGAGATTTTGAATGCCATTCGAGACCAGACGCCTGACACAGCCGATGTGCTGACACGCTTTAATCAAAACACGTCATCGTTTTTTTCTACCTACGAACAACTCACCGAAGCGAAGCCAACAAGTGAGCGTGATGCAAATAATCGCGGCCGACATGGCGATATCCCAAACGACATTGCGAACAAAGTTGAAATGTTCTTGCTCGACCAAGGGCCGCTTCGAGCATCTTTGCGGCGGTATCAAGATTTCGGGGCGCGATATCTAATTGTTCAAAAGCGAACGCTTCTCGGCGACGATATGGGATTAGGTAAAACCGTGCAAGTGCTGGCCGCGATGTGCCATCTTCACGCCAACGGCTCTCGACACTTCTTTGTCGTTGCGCCAAATAGTGTGCTCGTCAATTGGCAACGCGAAGTCGAAAAACACACCGAACTCAAGTCGTATCTTGCACACGGCGCTGACCGCGAACAGGCAATCAAACAATGGGCGAAATCTGGTGGCATCGCGATCACCTCTTACTCAACACTGCCAAAGCTTTTGCACCTTGTTAACGATGTTGACTTTCTCGCGGTCGACGAAGCGCACTATGCAAAAAATCCTGAAGCTCAACGCACTATCGCAATTGAACAAATTGGTCGCCAGGCCAAATATGTTTCACTGATGACTGGCACTGCATTAGAAAACAAAGTTGAAGAATTACAAAACTTGCTCGAGATCGCACACCCCGGGGCGGTTCGAGCTATTCGGCCGATGACGCTCGCAAACAGAAGATTTGACAAGTCGGGTGTTGCAAAACAACTTGCCCATGTCTATCTACGCCGAACACAAGCCGATGTTTTAACTGAGCTTCCAGAGCGAATCGAGACGGACGAATGGGTGACACTGAGTGACCAAGACCGATCTGTATATAACGCTGCGCCAATAAATATTATGTTGAAACGAAAAAGTGCCACCATTACCCAAGCTAAATATGAACGCCTTGAAGATCTGATCGACGAACACCGCCAAGCAAACCGCAAAGTCGTCGTGTTCTCGTTCTTTA
>JAPKZT010000279.1:5968-14867 GCA_026393655.1 Actinomycetota bacterium
CGCATCTATAACGACTGTCCACAAATCACGGGCGACGTCTCTTCTACTAAACGCCAAGAGATCATCGACACATTCACGAAGACGCCGGGTTTCGCGGTTTTGACATCACAAATCGATGCCGGTGGCGTCGGCATCAATCTTCAAGCGGCCTCAGTTGTGATTTTGATGGAGGCTCAATTTAAGCCTTCAACCGAATGGCAAGCAATTGCCCGAGTTCATCGCATGGGACAAAGTCGAACTGTTAACGTGCACCGAATTCTCGCGTCAGACACGATCGAAGAACACTTGGTGCGAATAATCAAGCAGAAAGCCAACCTGTTTATGGCCTATGCCCATGAGAGTGCGATAAAAGACTCGAGTGCAATGGCTTCTGATCCGAATCAAAGTTCAATTGAAGACGAATTGCTAGAACTATTGGCGATTGAATGCGATGATAGGAATATCGGCTGAATATGGGCTGAATATGGGAGGCATAAGTGATTCATGAAGTGATTAAGCAGTGGCACGCCCACATGCGCGGCGAACTCGCAAATGGTCTTGACGTATTGCTCGATGATGATGTCGTGTTCTACTCGCCGATTGTTTATACACCGCAAGTTGGCAAAGAAATCACCAAGTTGTACTTGCAAGCCGCTGGGCAGACATTGCCAGGTGAGAGTTCGTCACCACAAAACACGAACGATTCTTCGAAACGTTTTAGATATACCAAAGAAGTTTTGGCGGGTAACACCGCGGTACTCGAATTTGAAACAACCATTGAGGGAAAATACGTCAATGGCGTCGACATCATCACTTGCAATGATGCGGGCAAGATTGTTGAGTTTCGTGTCATGATTCGCCCACTGCAAGCGATCAACTTGGTGCACAAACAAATGGGCGAAATGCTCGAGCGCCTCAACACTCCGAACTGATTATCGCCTAACTAATTTCTGCGCTAACCAAACGCCCGAATCGGGCGACTAATTGAAGGCCCGAATAGGGAACGAACCTATACCGGCGTTAAGACCACCCTTGGTATAGGTGGTCCAAAGGCCATTGTTTCCGTTCATCTCGTGGGCCCATGCAGTGCTTGCTTCCTCCGAAGCCATTTGTCCCCTGCCGGCAAAGGTGATCGGGAGGGACGCCCGAGCTGTATACATCGCATCCCACTCGCCCCTTGACGGCATGTACCAGTCGCTCTTTCCTCCAAAGGTGGCCGTCACGTTGTACGCCAGGCCAGATGAGCAGCCGGCGAGCATCGTTTGGGTATTCGAATAGCCAGATCCGATAGCCGAGCCAAAGGCCGTGGTCGACAATGCGTTCGACAAAGACCCCGCGGGGCACCATTGTACAACTATCCAAGTGGCGTCTACTTCCAGATACTTACAAGTGGTGCCACATGGTGACCCTGTTGCGGTGAATGTGCCCGAAGCTACGTAGAACACGGTGCCGCCGCCTGGGCCGGTGTTGCCAACGATGCATGTTCCGTAGGTTGCACATGTTGCCCCTGGTGTTACCGAGCTTGATGCTGCTGATGCAACTGATGTGCCAGCAGAGTTTGTTGCTGTGACTGTGAATGTGTAGGCGGTGTTGGTTGTTAAACCTATAATTGTGATCGCGGTGCTGCATGTTGCTGAAGTGCCAGTTCTGCTGCCCGGATTCGATGTTGCCGTATACGTCGTGATTGTCGCACCACCGTTAGATGCTGGTGCGGTGCATGCAACTGTTACCGATGTTGCACTAGCAACTGTTGCTGTGCCAATTGTTGGTGCAGCAGGCACCGTGACCACTGGTGTTACCGAGTTTGATGCGGCTGATGCGACTGATGTGCCTGTCGTGTTTGTTGCTGTGACGGTGAATGTGTAGGCGGTGCCTGTTGTTAAACCTGAAACTGTGATCGCAGTGATACATGTTGCCGAAGTTAATGTGCCGGTGATTGCGGTGCCGACCGCGGTTGCCGTGTAAGTCGTGATTGTCGTACCACCGTTAGATGCTGGTGCGGTGCAAGCAACGGTTACCGATGTTGGGCTAGCAACTGTTGCTGTGCCAATTGTTGGTGCGCCAGACACCGTGACCACTGGTGTTACCGAACTAGACGCAGTCGACAAATTTGATGTGCCTGCAGAGTTTGTTGCTGTTGTCTTAAAAAAGTATGCCGTGCTATTTGTTAAACCTGTTACAACACATGAACCAGATGCGCCAGTGACTGTGCAGCCAGTCGTATATGTGCCACCGGAAGTTGTTGATTGAGTGATCGTGTAACTAGTTGGTGTGCCACCAGAACCAGCAGTCACAGAAACAGTGACTTGAAGGTTGCCTGCAACACCAGTTGGCGTGCCTGGTGTGCCGGGCACAACTACAGGTGCAACTGTTGTTGCTGAAACTGCTGTAGTTGTGGTTGCTGGTGCTGTTGTAGTTGGAGCAATCGAAGCAGCAGCTGAACAACCACCACTATCGCTACCCCAATACCAAGGAGTGCCTGAACCATCAGGACAAGTACCACCCAAATAACCAGCAAATGAACCAACCGCACGCAACGCAACAGTCGTCGTCGTTGATGTCGTTGCAGTTGGCGAACTAGTTGTTGTTGTTGCAGTTGGCACCGTAGTAGTCGTAGCAGTTGGCACAGTTGTTGCTGTTGTTGCAGTAGTTGCAGTCGTTGCAGTCGTAACAGTTTTAGTAGACGTAGTGGTTATCGCTCGCGAATTAGACGGCACAGTCGTCTTAACAGTCGTCTTAACAGTCGTATTAGCTGTAGTTGTTGCAGTTGTAGCAGTTGTAGCAGCACCAGCAGTAGTTGGTATCAAGCTAATGATCTCAACGACACCTTGTTTGACAGCATCGTCGACATTTCTTGCCACACCTTGATCTTTAAGCACCCATACAACAGGATCAGTTTTCACACCACAAATACCTGATGCCCGGTAACGCAGCACACCAGTTTTGTCATCAGCACAAGCCAAAATCTGTTTATTAACTGTCACATCGGCAACAGCACTGTTCTTTGTTGCACACTTACCATCTTGAGCCAAAGTCATCTCACGATTATTATTATTTACACAAATCTTTGGTGACATCCCTGTGTCAAGCCATTCAACTTTTATTTCGCTGCCAGACGAACAGGAATTATCTGCAGTGTCACGCAACACCGAAGTTGATTTATTTACGCACACCGAAATCAAGCCAACAACATCAACAGGCAACACAACCGCAACATTCGAGCTAGCGGAACCAGACGTACCAGAAGCAACAGTCGAGATATCCGAAACATTCGCAATCACTGGCACAGTTGTGCCAACATCGCTAGTCCCATTCTTATTTTTTGGTTTAACTGGCACAGTCGTCTTAACAGGCTTCACTGTTTTGGTCGGCACAGTTGTACTAGTTGTGCTAGTTGCACTACTAGGCATCACAGACAAAGCGACGCTCAACGAATCAGGTACAACACCACCAACCGCATTCGCCACAGACACACTCGACGAAACACACGACACCACAACCAAGACCCAAACCAACAACCGCTTAACCACAACACCCCCACTCGATTGATTTGATTGATAAAACATCAAAATAGACTAACAATGTAACTTTATCATAAACCTGTTACTATCTGCTAAATATGTTACTAAACTCTAGTTTTGATTCTGATTAGGCTCTAAGACACGATTTAGTACCAATTGCCAGACAGGGGGGCGAGCCAAGTGACAACACCTAAAAAACCACCACTGCCCAAAGCCAGAAAAGTGCGCGGAATTGTGCCCTCAGCAGAAGCACAAAAACTCCTCATAGACGCGGCAACAGAGATGTTGCGCGTACTCCCATTTGACCAAGTAACAGCTCGAGCAATAACCAAGAAAGTTGGCTTATCGCTGCCAACTATTTCAAATAACTTCGGGTCAATGGCAGGACTATTCAACGAAGTAACAATCAAATTAAGAAACGACGTACTCGCACGAACTCTCGGCAAAATACTCGATCAAAGCATGTTTCTTGACCCGGACTTTATTTTACGAACACGACTTGTGGCATGGCTAACACTTGAAGGCGAAAATCCAAGCCAATTTAGCAACCAACTATTAGAAAACATCGCACCACAATTTCAAACCGCACTCGGCGGAGTCAGCATGCGCACAACCACCGCATGGCTAACACTAATAATTTTTATGGCCGAAGGATACGCACTATTTTCTGAAGTTCACGAACACCCACCCGCACAAATCACCGATTCCCTAACATTATTTACAGAACTACGCAAGCAGTTACAAAAATCTGAACAGACCCTTGGCTGGAACAACTAGACATTTGCCTGGTTGGCTGTCTGTCTGCCTGGCTGGCTGTCAATTTGCAGCGGGAGTAATGCGTCTTTAGCGAACCGACATTAAGACGTGATCAACCAAACGCCCGCACCGGACGCACAGAGTCTCTTTCAGCCTTGTCACGATTGCCACGAGAACCTGTTGCAAAATTTTGATAGATCGCGGTGGCTGCGCCAGTTTCAGTAGAGCTCCAATAGTTGCCACTCGTAAAACCTGTTCGAAGCGAGTTTGTGCTGTCACACTGAGTCGCAGTATTGCCAGTTGTTTGTTGCCTTGCATATTTACATAATTCGTTGAGCTCGTCTCGCGAGGGCAAGAACCAATCTGACTTGCCACCACCTCGAAATGCGCGCGTCACGGTTGCCGCTTTACCCGCATTTCCGCCTGAAGATACACCTGTGATTAACGTGGTATTGGCTAATCCTGAGCCAATTGCGGTTGCGGTTCCGTTATAGGTTGCACCAGCATCAAACATTCTGCAACCTGGATCAGCAGTGCTAGTTCCTGCGATTTCACAGTTGGTTTGTCCTGATGGAGTTGTAGACACAATCCACCCAATTGGTGCGTACTCTAAATATTTACACGATGTGTTGCAGTCTGAACCCACTGACGTAAAAGTTGATGTCGACGCATAAAACACGGTTCCGCCGCCTGGGCCAGTTTCGCCCGCGGCACAAGTATCAGTTGTAACACAATTTGCCGCTGATGCAATATATGGTGATGCGACAACGTCGCGCCATGATGAGTAGAACTGTGACGGCGCGATGTAGCTTCCACTTAGGTCAGCGATACCTGTTGATTGTGTTTTAGCTTTGCACGCGGTTTTTATTGCGACAAGACCATTCGTGTTATCACCATCGGCGGCACTGGTTTGCGGTTTCAAAGCACCGAACGCATTACCGTTAACAGCCAAAGCAGACCAAGTCGTTATCGCACTATTCGATGTGTTTGTTTGGGTATTAACAACAACCGGCGAAACACTGCCAGATGCCAGAAATTTGCCTTCAATAATAAGCCGAGCAGCCCAACAACTACCACTAGACGAATAAGCAACTGCATAAAAACCTTGACAACCCAACAGTTCGGCATTTGAACTCCAAGTTGAAACTGCCTGAACACTAACTACACGAGGATTAGTTGAAGAAACAGTACTCGCAACAACATCAACATTAGGTTCGAGCTTTTGCAGATCGGCAGCCAACACTGCAGAATCACCACATTGCAATGATGACGCCTCAGAGAAATCACCCTGACTTTGATAATGAAACTTCGCAGCCCTCAACACAACTTCGATAGACGCTTGAGCTTCTTTATCGTATGCATTATTACGCGAACCCAAAAAACTCGGTATCGCAATACTGGCAATAACACCCAGCACGACCATCGCAATAGCCAATTCAGTCAGAGTAAACCCAGAATCACGACGTAAAAATTGGCGCGGAAATTTATGCCAAGAATGCACTAATCCCACCCCCAAAATTTACTTCAAATCAGAAACTCAAACTGCGATTAAGAAGTGATCAACCAAACGCCCGAATTGGACGCACGTAAAACGTATTACCCTTGTTGTAGTTGGAGTACTGAGTGCCGTCAGTGAATAACTGATGCCACACGGCGGCATTGTCAACCTCAGAAGAACTCCAATAGCGAGCATTCGAAAAACCAGTGGCTCCCCAAGTAGCAGAGTTCAAAGTGCCGCCAGATCTGATTAAGCTCATCTTTTGACGGTAAATGCCAGTCGGTTTTGTCGCCATTCGAATAGGCCCAAGCAACACCAGCGGCATAATTACTTGTCGAAACAGAACCGGCCGCGGTTAAGCGAGAATAAATCTGGTTGGTGTTCGCCATACCCATACCAATCTGTGTTGCAGCGGTACGCGAAGAAGCTTGATTACTTGCTGGTTGTGGGTAGATGCTCTGTGAATTACACCAATCTAAACCTAAAACAGTTGCGTGATAACAGAATTGAACTGCAGTTGCCCACACAACTCCTGTTGATTGGTCGGAAGGGGCAGCTTCAAGATACTTGCAACTCGTGCCGCAATCTGAACCTGTTGAAGTAAATGTGCCACCGGATGCTTGAACGTAGAACACGATGCCACCACCTGGACCGGTGTTACCCAACACGCATGTTCCGCCTTGTGCACATGTAGCGACTGGTGTTACCGAAGCTGACGCACTCGACAAATTTGATGTGCCAGCAGAGTTTGTTGCTGTTGTCTTAAACGTGTAAGCCGTACCGTTTGTTAAACCGGTGACAATACATGAACTAGCCGGAACAGTAACTGTGCAGCCTGTCGAATAATTGACACCATCAGTTGATTTAGTGATCGTGTAACTAGTTGGTGTACCACCAGTACCAGCAGCAACAGAAACAGTGACTTGAGTGTTACCTGAAACACCGGTTGGAGTGGCTGGAGTGCCTGGTACAACTACAGGTGCAACTGTTGTTGCTGAAACTGCAGTAGTTGTGGTTGCTGGTGCTGTTGTGGTTGGCGCTATCGAAGCAGCAGCAGAACAACCACCTGCACGAGCAGTACTATCGCTACCCCAATACCAAGGAATCCCTGAACCATCAGGGCAAGTGCCACCAAAATGATGAACTAGTTGTAGTTGTAGTTGTTGTCGATGATGTAGTTGTTGTTGTTGAAGTTGGCGCCGTAGTAGATGTAGTTGTTGTTGCTGAAGAAGTATTTGTAGCGGGGCTGGTTGTCACAGTTTTTGTTGAGCTAGCACCAATACCAGTACCAGCAGCACCTTTAGTTGGGATCAAACTGATGGTTTCGTTCACACCTTTTTTAACAGGATCGTCAACATTTTTAGACACACCCTGGCCTTTTAACACCCAGTTAACAGGACCAGTGTTAGCAGCACAAATACCAGACGGTTCATAACGCAGTAAACCAGTTGCCGCATCGACACAAGCCAAAACCTGTTTATTTGAAGCCACAACAACAGCAGAAGTGTTTTTCGCAACACACTTACCGTCTTGAGCCAAAGTCATCTGACGATTATTGCTATTCACACAAATCTTTGGCGATGCACCGGTGTCAAGCCACTCGACTTTCACCTCACCAGGCGCACACGAATTATTTGCAGTGTCACGCAACACCGAAGTTGATTTATTCGCGCACATAGAAATCACACCGGGAGCATCAACAGCCACAATCAAACCAGCCGAACCAGACGTCCCGGCTGATAACACCGGCATGGTCGTGCTCACTGCGATAATCACATTTTTATTTTTTGGTTTAACAGGCACCGTCGTCTTAACAGGCTTAACTGTTTTAGTCGGCACAGTTGTACTAGTTGTGCTAGTTGCACTGGTCGGCATCACAGACACAGCAACAGCAGCACTCGACGAAACAGGTGCAACACCACTAGTCGCGTTCGCCACAGACACACTCGACGAAACACACAACACAATAATCAAAACAAACAAACGCCTAACCACTGCACCCCCGGCCGATCGATTTGATTAGAATCAAGGTCTGTATTTTTAGCGTAGCCGTCTACCTATGTTCTAGATTTGTTTCCAGTTTCTAAGTTTAATTCTGATTAGGCTCTTAAACGCAATTTATTGCTGAACGAAGATCGAATCAAGTGACGGCTTGGACAATAACCAACTCAGTCAACGTAAAACCAGAATCACCGCGACCAAAGCCGCGCAATCTGCGCGAACATTTATACCGAGAACGCCCTAAATCCACCTCAAAAATTTACATCAAAACGCCAGCCTATTTACGGACACCGAGACAGTACGCAAGATGCTCATTCAGACGAGCGCAACGCCCGCCAGAGTTTGCGGTAGTTGCGGTACTCGTAGGCATCAGAGACAAACCCTGCGAGTCGCAATTGTTTGTGATATTCAGGCAGTGACCGAAAGGGAATACCTGCGTCAAGATGATGAGCAATATGCCAACCGAGATTGAACGGCACAAAATAAAATCGAGTCAGCCAGTGTTGACGCACCGAGTGAGTCGTTACTCGCCGATCACTGTCTGCGCGCAACCCACCATGTTCGGCAATTGATCGCAACCGGTTCATTACTCGCCACACGGTCAAATACGGCAGAAGCCATAAGCCGACATAGACATATGGGTTGAGGATTAGCACACTTGCGAGAAGTGCAATCAAATGAAACGCAAAGATTTTACGTTGTGTGTTGTATCGCACCGCCCCCGAATGCACGGTCTCAGAATTCACGGTTGCAGAATGCACGGTCTCAGTTTGAACCGCGTCGCGCAATTGCTGACGCAACAAACGCCAACCAGTTTTGCCAAATGCGTCGCGTCGCATCTTGCGCCAAAAACTTGCACGAGTTACTGGATAATTTGCATACAGCGCAATATCTGGCTCATTCGGGCCAAACTCTTGACGATGGTGGGCCATATGCACTCGCCTGTAACCATCGGTGTTGGTAAACGATGGGTAACCAAGAATCCAGCGACCAACAAAATCGTTGACTAATCGATTGCTAAATAACAGTCGATGCGCAGATTCATGCATCAGCGCTAATAACTGAGCGTGAGTCCGGCCGATTAGCAGAAACGCAACGACATAAATAAGTGGATTATTCAAAGTCAACGCAATCCAAATAATTA
>JAPKZT010000148.1 GCA_026393655.1 Actinomycetota bacterium
CCACCATGGGCCGAAGATTATTGCAGAATCTATCCAGCGAGCCTAAATGCCAGAGCCAATTCTTCTTTCTCTCGAGCTGGGATTTGAAGATTGTCTGCAATAATCGACCACTGCCGAACGACTGCCTGACTGTTTTCGATGATCGCATTGGCCGTCGAAATATTGACACGAAAATGAGGTGCCACCGAACGAACCAAGTCGAGATTCATTTCGTTCTCAGCTTCGTTGATATTTAGTTTTAGGCCTTGAGATCCCGGAACGGGATTCATGTCGAACGCCTCGGACAAGCGCCAACCTTTGTTGGGTACAAGGATGAAGCCGTGATTTCGCAGATGATCGTCTGTGTTGGAAACGAGCACGTTAAACACGATGCGCGACCACATCTCATGCAAATCAGTGTCGGTCTGTGAGCCGTGATCAATCAACACGCGGGCGATATCTAGGTAACTTGCGCCCGTTGAATGGTCATCGCCATCCTTGCGGCCAGTGAGTGTCATCGCTGAGGCAAAGTGCATGCGCTTACCCTCAGGTGTTCGATCGAATCGCTTCACGAGAAAAGTGCGATGTTGGGATTTTGCAAAGTTGGGTGCCACACTTTCAGGAACTCGTAATCTACATTTGCGTGCCAATGTGTGAACCAACAGTTCCCACGCTCCGCAATCATGTTCATCCCCATCACTCGGAAATTTGGCGATCCACAATTGACCATCTGGAAATTCAACATTGGCTTTCGGCCGGGCACCGCCAAGCGAACCGCCAGGTGCAAGCAAAATGCGCAACAAATCATCCCCCTCTGGGGCTGTGTTGTCTGTATCGCGCTCCACTGCAAGACTCGCCGCCTCTAACTCTCGAAGTCGAATTAAAGGCGGTGCTGCCAAACCGAACTGGTTGTCGAGAAATTCGCCGGCGTCATCGAGGCGAAAGCGCAGCGCACCCGAACGGAATGCATCGTGCACGCCGAGAAGATAGTCGGATTCATAAACCCGATTCTTCTTACCCAACTTCTCCGTGCGATGTTCGCGCTCAAGGCGTCGACGAATCAGCATGCGCCCCCATCGATCAGGACTGGCGTCGGCAAAGACTCCGAATGTCTCGCTGCCTTGCTGTGGATACTGTCGGCCCTCGAACAACCCCAGTCGCGGATCTAGATGCAAGTTGGCGAATGCGGGGTTGGCAATTGCGGCAGAGTCAAATTCGAATTCGAAGATTTCTCGACCCGCGCCATGTTGAACACGCAACATGCCCAAGCGAAATGGCGCGGGGAGCCCCTCCCAATCTGCATAGACCGCAACGCAGAGAGTCATAATTTCAAAATCTCGTCTTCGGCGGGCGTGGTTTAGAGTCGATCAACTTGGCCAGTGTTTCAGAGTTGGTGAAACTATTCTTCTGAGTCCAGACCCGCATGGTTTCGAACGATGACACGATTGCCGCGATTTGATCCATCTGTGATTTGGAAAGAGATTCAATTGACTTGCGTAGTTGTTCGGAAGGCACTGTGGCTGCAGTGAGACCCGCCATTGTTTTATTCAGAAAGTCGATGTCTATGAATATTGGCTTAAACGATGATGCGACGGCGGCGATTTGATGTTTCAGTGATGTCGAGAGAGATTCAATTGGCTTGTGTAGTTGCTTGGTAGGTACCGTGGCGGCAGGCAGACCTGCTGTCAATTGATTCAGAGATTCAATGACCTTGCGTGATGGCTCGAACGACGACGCGATGACAGCGAATTGATCTGTTTGGGATTTAGTGAGAGATTCGATTGACTTACGCAGTTGTTCGGAAGGCACTGTGGCTGAAGTCAGACCCGCTATTGATCTTCTTAGAGATTCAATCGCCTTGAATATTGGCTTGAACGACGACGCCATAGCCGCGATTTGCTCTGTTTGTGA
Source organism: Actinomycetota bacterium (assembly GCA_026393655.1). Classification (GTDB taxonomy): domain Bacteria; phylum Actinomycetota; class Acidimicrobiia; order Acidimicrobiales; family Ilumatobacteraceae; genus BACL27. Next base: position 1,891 of record JAPKZT010000148.1, read on the forward strand.
TTTAGTGAGAGATTCGATTGACTTGCGTAGTTGTTCGCAAGGCACTGTGACTGCAGTCAGACCCGCCGTTAATTTATTCAAAGATTCAAAGGCCTTACGTGATGGCTCGAACGACGTCGCGATGGCGGCGATTTGATCTGTTTGGGATTTAGTGAGAGATTCGATTGACTTGCGTAGTTTCTCGGAAATCACCGCCGTAGAAATCGGGACGAATGCAGAAAGTTGTGCGTCCTGTAACTCACGCCCCAATGGATCGGCCTTGGCTAGAAGTTCCATATCCTTTTCAATGCCGAGCACCTGCATCACCGATAGGTAGGCACCGACTGTTACGCCAGACGCGCCGCGCTCAAGGCTGCGCAATGTTGTGGGCGACATACCGGCACGCTCAGCAACCTGCTTGGCAGACAACCGTCGACGACGTCGGGCCAAGCGCAGTCGGTCGCCGAATTGATGAAGCAAGTCGCCAGTGGACGGAAGTAAAGGTGCAGTCTTGTTGGCCATAGTGTCATTATTTTAGCGAATAAGTCTATAAAACGCTAGAATCAGTCCTTTATATTTTCAAAAGATCATGATGATTCTGCCATTATAGTATTATTTTGCTGTTTTAACACGTTTGTAGACATAATATTAGCATTTATTTCTTTGAAACCGGTCAACAATTTCGCTCTTGCGCACAGACGAATCGAGGGCAATCTCAGCCAGACATAATTGAGTATGAGCCGCAATGTCGTTGGTATTCTTGGCACCGCAATCATCGCCGTATACATGTTCGGTTCTGGTCGCTTAGTTGCCACAGATACGCAGTGGTATCGCACACTCACAAAACCTTCGTGGCAACCACCCGGCATCGTGGTCGGTCTCATTTGGCCCTACAACTTTGCATTGCTGATCATCGCGACTTGGGTTGTTGCCAGCCGCCTCTCAAGCACTCACCAACTGGTCTGGTTGATTTGTCTCGCACTAAGTGTGGCGGCCGCGCTGTCGTGGGCATGGTTGTTTTTTAATCCGCACTCACTAATCGCATCAGCGGTTGCACTCGTGCTCGCCTCTGCGTTCACCCTGCCTCTGCTCGTGATCTCGTTTCGCGTGTCTCTCACACTCGGGTTCGCGTTCGTGCCGTACCAACTCTGGTTAGCAGTCGCCACTTCTATCGCATTCTGGTACGCCAGGCAATAAATTAGCCCGGCACGGTCTCTGTCTTCTCTTTCCACGCGAGCACCTTCGTATTGATCTCGTTCTGCAGAGTGGCAACGTGTTCCATCATTTCTTCAAAGGTCGGTGGTTGACGATAGAACATCCGTTCATCGATCATTTGCTGGTAGTCAGACTCCAAAGCAGTGATCCCATCACTATTAGGAATGAGATTTAGTTTCCCGAATAAACATTCGTCGTACTTTGCGTATCCGGCGTAGTAGAAAGTGTTTTTGTACAACACGACATCGGCCAATAGATCTATGTCGTTAAGTGCGGATTGCCCGATTGAGCCCTTCGACAATTCGTAAAGGTCATACCAGTGTCTTGACAATCGCTCGGCTGTTTTCATCACCGCTCTATTGCACTCCGAGTGAGCAAGTGTTGCTTTCTCCCAAAACGTTCTTTCGGCGACGAGCACGTCAACATCAGCGGATGGAAAAATAAGGTTTGGCAGATGTTTTGCAAGTTCCGAGACTACGGTGCTCGGTCGTTGAGGATTCACACTATTTCTGCCGCCGAACTCTAATTTTACAATTTCTTTTAGGTACGGATTTACCGTGTCTATAGCTGACACGTAAGAAACGTGAATATCCCCGCCTCGCTCAGCATCCTTGCCATTGTCGACGATTTGTACTTTTATCTCCTGACCTGGGAATTGCAACTTCACTTGTTTTTCAAAATAGGGGGCAATTACATTGACCACGTATTCCTTGACATCCTCTTGCATCAGCTCAGCCAATTTCTTGTTTTTCTCATTACTTTGCGATTCGTCGGGCGCTTTGACACCACGATCCATTTCGCGAAAATCTATTGTTATGTCGACATCCTCTGAGAATCTAAAAATCACATCAAATACCTTTGACAACGATGTGCCACCTTTGAAAACCATCGACAATCGATTTGGTATTGAGAATAGGGTTTGCAAACACCAACAGACCCATACGTCTTTTTCAAGGATCTTGGCCGATACGTTGATTTCTTGGGCAATGTTTTCGAGTATGGCTTCGCGTTCTTCTTTAGGAAGCAAAAGAAATTGTTCAGGCATTCAGAGCTAGCTCTTTCTCTCGCTCATACTTATAGATGACGTCATTGAGCCAAGCTGGTGGCATACAAGATGGACTTTTGAGTAATTTGAATTCTTCAGGTGTGAGACCTTTCTCTATTTTGGCAATCGTTTGCGTCGTCACTAGCTCTCGACCTAGATATCTGAGTGCTACTAGTGCTTCACCAGCAGGATGACCAGCTAGGGTCAGCCATCGCGCGGACGTATGACGCAACTGAATGGCCATGTTCCGTATTGTGAGAACACGCGAACTTCCGGATGTGAGAAACACATATTGAGTTGACATCTGAGTGCTGAGACCAAACCTTCGAGCGGCTTCTGCCCCGCTAATGCTCATCACCTGATTTGAGCCTGCAACAACAGCTTGAGCAATCTTCTCGGCTCCTGGGCTGACCTTTTGCACGTACTTACTCGTGCGTGGTTTGACATAGACACCATGTGTTATGCGATCGATCTGACCGGCCTTAGTCATTCGTGAAAGTACTTGATGAATGTTGGCTCTGGTACCCAGATGCGAGAGGGCAGACGGAGTAAAGGGCTCTCCGAGTGGAATTTCTTCGATTTTCATCTGTATTTGACTCACAACTGAGCTTAATTCTCGCTGCATGTCAGTAATTATAGCGTTTTATCTGACAAAAGTATCGCATCAGCTGTTGCACTCGTGCTCGCCTCTGCGTTCACCCTGCCGCTGCTCGTGATCTCGTTTCGCGTGTCTCTCACACTCGGGTTCGCATTCGTGCCGTATCAACTCTGGTTAGCAGTCGCCACTTCTATCGCATACTGGTACGCGAGGCAATAAATTAGCCCAGCACGGTCTCTGTCTAACTTCAGAGCCAAAAGAACTCCAAAGAACTTTTTTGGTGCCGTTGTCGCGGCACCAAAAAAACGAAAGTCAAACAGTTAAATAGTTAAATAATTAAATAATTAACCAAAGGCCCGCACTATACGGAACGGGAATGCACTACCTTTGGTGGTAGCATTATCAGCGCTAACGCCCATGAAGAGGCTCCATGCCTGATCAATCCTCCCCGATTGCTCAGAAGAACTATAGTAATAAATCCTTGTAAAACCCATCGCACCGGCTCCAACACCACTGTTCAAAGCAGGCGTGTCGGCGCAATTAGTTGCATCTGATGTCCATGCAATACCTCGTTGCCATTTACACATCTGCTTCAGTTCAGTTAGTGAAGGCAAATGCCAGTCGGTCGTGCCATTGTTCGTGAACGCCCACGCAACGCCCGCAGCATAAGTATTTGTAGCGCGGCCACCAGCGGTAGTCATCCGCTCATAAATTTTGTTCGTGTTAGCCATACCCATACCGATTCCTAGTGCGGCTGTTGCCGAAGTGGATTGACCTTCAGTGGCCGAATATATGGAATTCGTTATGCAATTCGAGGTGGCCGAATTGGAACCACTCGCATAGCAAGTCGAGGTTGTGGTTATAACATTAACAAACTCAAGACTTGCGCTATCAGAGGTCCAAGCCTCCATATATTTACAGGTCGTATCACAATCTGATCCTGTTGATGTGAACGTGCCACCACTAGCTCGAACATAAAATACCTTTCCGCCCCCTGGGCCGGTATCGCCAAGAATGCACGTGCCACCTGTTGCGCATGTGAGCGTGGCAGGTGTTACTGAGTTTGATGCGGCTGATGCGACTGATGTGCCGACAGAGTTTGTAGCCGTAACTGTGAACGTATAGGCAGTGCCGGTTGTTAAACCTGTAACTGTGATATTGCTGCATGTGGCTGAAGTCAATGTGCCGGTGATTGCGGTGCCGACCGCGGTTGCCGTATATGAAGTGATTGTTGCGCCGCCATCAGAACCAGGTGTTGTGCATGCAACTCTCACTGAAGTAGTCCCAGTAATTGCTGCTGTGCCAATTGTTGGCGCACCAGGCGCTGTTGCTGGGACTGGCGTTACCGAGTTTGATGCTGCTGATGCGACTGATGTGCCTCGGCTGTTTGTTGCTGTAACAGTGAACGTGTATGCAGTGCCGGTTGTTAAACCTGTAACTGTGATCGCACTGCTACATGTTGCTGAAGTCAATGTGCCGGTGATTGCGGTGCCGACCGCGGTTGCCGTGTAGGTAGTGATTGTTGCACTACCGTTTGATGTTGGTGCGGTGCAAGCAACTGTTACGGATGTTGGGCTAACAAGTGTTGCTGTGCCAATTGTTGGTGCATCAGGCACTGTTGCTGGTGTTACCGAGCTTGACGCGGTCGACAAACTTGATGTGCCAGCAGAGTTTGTTGCTGTTGTCTTAAAAAAGTATGTTGTTCCGTTTGTTAAACCAGTAATCACACATGAACCAGAAGCGCCAGTAATTGTGCAACCTGTCGAATATGTGCCACCGGAAGTTGTTGATTGAGTGATCGTGTAACTAGTTGGTGTGCCACCAGAACCAGCAGTCACAGAAACCGTAACTTGAAGGTTGCCTGCAACACCTGTCGGTGTGGCTGGCGTACCGGGCACAACAACAGGAGCAACTGTTGTGGTTGTCGTTGCCGTCGATTCAGAACCACCAGTAGAGCCAGAACTGCCCGAAGAGATTGGCGCAATTGAAGCAGCAGCCGAACAACCACCCGCACGAGCAATGCCACCGCTGCCCCAATACCAAGGAACCCCTGAACCATCAGGACAAGTACCACCCAAATAACCAGCAAACGAACCAGACACACGCGACGCAATAGTCGTCGTTGTAGTTGCAGTTGCCACCGTAGTAGTTGTTGTAGTTGCAGTTGTTGTAAGAACAGCATTAGTCGATGTAGCAGTTGTCGCTGACGAAGTATTTGTAGCCGGGCTCGTGGTCACAGTTTTTGTTGAACCAGCACCATTACTAGTACCAGTACTACCAGCAGCACCACCAGCACCACCAGCGCCAGTTGGGATCAAGCTAATAATTTGACTCACACCTTTTTTGCCAGAATTGTCAACATTTGTAGTCACACCTTGGCCGTTTAGCACCCAGTTAACAGGTCCAGCGTCAGCAGAACAAATACCAGACGCCTGATAACGCAGTAAACCAGTTGCCGCATCAACACAAGCCAAAACCTGCTTATTTGAAGCCACAACAACAGCAGAAGTATTTTTGGCAACACACTTACCGTCTTGAGCCAAAGTCATCACAAGACTGTTGCTATTCACACAAATCTTTGGCGATGCACCAGTGTCAAGCCACTCGACTTTTACCTCACCAGGCGCA
>JAPKZT010000109.1 GCA_026393655.1 Actinomycetota bacterium
CGCCGAGGTTGCCGGCGACCAGGCAGTTGAACTATCGAACGACCAGGTTCAAAGTGTTGTGCGGGCTGAGGCAAAAAAACGTGCCGAATCAGCAGACATATATAAGGACGCAGGCCGCAATGAAGCCGAAGCCGCAGAACGCGCTGAATTAGCAATTCTTGAGCGATATTTGCCTGCGTCAATGAGTGACGCCGATCTTGAGAAAATCGTAAATTCACAAATCGCAATAGCCGCTGCGCAAGGCTTGAGTGGCCCAAAAGCGATGGGCGCAGTGGTCAAGGCCGTTCGAGGCGAGGCGGGCGACAGTGCCGACGGTGCAAAAATTGCAAACCTGGTGAAAACAAAACTTACTTAAAAAACTGAAGTCACAATTTAAAAATAATCCTAGAAAAATTTCACAATTTCTCAAAGCGACAAGTGACACACGATTAACAGCATTGCCATTTAAGAGATCGGGTTACCTTTGATGCGGGCAAAGTGCCTTTTCCGAAGGGGGAAATTAAAAATGAAGAAATTATTCACTGGTGGTCGTCGCAAGGTTGTTGCTGTAATGGCAATTGCACTTGTTGCATCACTTACTCAAGTATCAAGCAGCAGTGCTGCTGGTGCAGATACACCAAAGCGTGGTGGAAATATCACAGTTGGTATTTTTGACGCGTTTGTTGGCTATTGCACCGCCGACAACCTTGCTAACTCTTCATTGATGGGTGCCCGCACAATTTATGAAACATGGGTTGAGCAACGAGCCGACGGAAAAATTGTTCCTTACTTGCTCCAATCATGGGCGAATAGTGAAGATAATAAAACTTGGTTGCTAACAGTTCGCGATGGAGTGAAGTTTCATGACGGCACAGCAGTAGATGGTGCAGCATTGGCTCTCAACCTTCAGGCACTTCGCGGTGCATTGTTTTTTAACGGATTGCTTAAAAAGACACCGGCATCAGCAGACAAACTTGGAACCGCAACAGGTTTCCTTGCAAACGTGCAAGATGTAGTTGTCACCGGCGCAATGTCGGTGCAAGTAACTTTGTTTCAAGCACAGTCTGATTTCCCAGAATCAATTTACGCATCGGGTCGTTTCTTCGCTCGTGCTCCAAGTCAACTTCTTGGTAAGACTTGTTCAACTACACCAGTTGGTACTGGCGCGTTCAAGTTGGTTTCAACTGAGTTGACAAAACTTGTTGTTACAGCCAACCCTGATTACTGGCGCAAAGATGCCAAGGGCGGCAAGTTGCCGTACCTCGACGGAATCACATTCACCTACTTGCCAGATGCGCAACCACGCGTCAGCGGTGTGAAGAGCGGTTCGCTTGCAGCAACTATGTTCTCTTCGGCTTCAGAAGCAAAGCAGATCAAAGATTTGCAAAAGAACAAATCAGTGACGTCAATCATGTCGCCAGAAGACTATTACCCGTCAATTTGGTTGAACAACAAGATTGCTCCGTTTAGCAGCAAGAACGCGCGTCTCGCCGTTTCGCATGCATTGGATCGCGAGAAGTTCGTGAAGGTTCGTCAAAAAGGTTTGGGCAGTGTTCCAGATTCGATCGTTGGACCAAACAACATCATGTACACCAAGAAAAACTTTGCAGGGTTTGATCTCGCATCAGCGAAAGCTGATGTGGCTGCTTACAAAGCAGAAACTGGTAAAGATCTTGGCTGATCAAACAGATGTTGGAGGCAGCCGGAATTAAAATGAACGTGTTGCCACAAACGACAGCGGAGATTATTACAAAAGCGTTCCCTCAGCAATATCAAGCGATGTCGCTTCTGTTGATGGAAGGAACCGGAACTAGTTTCGTTCTTCCATTCTTGGTTAGCGATATGTCTGGTGGAAATCCAAACCACTTCATCACAAAAACTGCTGCTGCAGTTCCTGCTGTTAAGCCATACATGGCCTACTTCGGCATCTTGAACCTTTCATCGTTCAAAGACACCGTGAGCGAGAACTTGTTGTTTGCAGCTCGTGCTGAATCAAACATGGCAACGAAGAAGAAGCTCTATCAGGATGCAACTGCGCAGATTCAAGCCGAAGCTCGCCTTACTTCACTCTGGAGAACTTCTTACATGCTTTCGTACAAAAACCTCGGTGGAGTTGGCGAATTGCCGCTTGCTGCAGGTGGACAACGACGATTGGTAACAAACTTCGGAATCGACTGGACAGGTGTTTGGTCAACGAAGTAAGCAATAATTCGTATAACTAAATAATTCATTAATACGCAATGCGGCGGTGCTTCGGCACCGCCGCTTTGTCGTTTCTGGCGGTGCTTCGGCACCGCCGCACTGCTGTTTTTGTCGGGTATTTTGACGTGTACTGAAAATAAATTGATAACGCGCTGAAAATAGCGCTGAAATTGGCCATGAAATTAGCCATGAATCTCGCCTAAATCATGCACAAGTTCTCAATATGTTGTTTGACACATTGCAATCATCTAGATAGTGTGGCATCAGGCACTAAGCCATTTCCGAAGGGGGAAAATAAAAATGAAAAGCATATTCACTGGTGGTCGTCGCAAGGTTGTTGCCGTAATGGCAATCGCACTTGTTGCATCACTTACACAAGTATCAAGCAGCGGTGCTGCTGGTGCAGATACACCAAAGCGTGGTGGAAATATCACAGTTGGTATTTTTGACTCGTTCCCTGGCTATTGCATGGCAGACAACTTGGCGAACTCGTCATTGATGGGCGCTCGCACAATTTATGAAACATGGGTTGAGCAACGAGCCGACGGCAAAATTGTTCCGTACTTGTTGAAGTCATTTGAGCACAGCGCAGATAACAAAACTTGGTTACTAACAGTTCGCGATGGAATCAAGTTCCATGACGGTACGCCAGTTGACGCGGATGCATTGCTCATCAACCTTCAGGCTTTGCGCGGAGCGCTTTACATCAACGGCTTGATTGGCAAAACACCAAAGAGCACTGGCAAACTTGGTACCGCAGTAGGTTTCACTGCAAACATCCAAGACGTTGTCAAAACTGGCGCAATGTCGGTGCAAATTACTTTGTTCCAACCAGAGTCTGATTATCCAGAATCGCTTTACGCATCGGGTCGTTTCTTCGCTCGTGCGCCAAGCCAAATTCTTGGAGCAGATTGTTCAACCAAGCCAGTCGGTACAGGTGCATTTAAGTTGGTTACAACTGAGTTGACAAAACTTGTTGTTACAGCAAACCCTGACTACTGGCGCAAAGATGCCAAGGGTGGCAAGTTGCCTTACCTCGACGGAATCACATTCACTTTCTTGCCAGATGCGCAACCACGCGTCAGCGGTGTGAAGAGCGGTTCGCTTGCGGCAACAATGTTCACTTCAGCTACTGAAGCAAAGCAGATCAAAGATTTGCAAAAGAACAAAAATATCACGACGATTATTTCGCCGACTGATTATTATCCAACAATTTGGATGAACCACAAGATCGCTCCGTTTAGCAGCAAGAATGCGCGTCTCGCACTTTCTCATGCACTTGACCGCGAGAAGTGGTTGAAGGTTCGTCAAAAGGGTCTGGGCATGGTTCCAGATTCGATCGTTGGACCAAACAACATCATGTACAACAAGAAGAACTATGCAGGGTTTGATCTCGCAGCAGCGAAAGCTGATGTGGCTGCTTACAAGACAGAAACAGGCAAAGACCTCGAGTTCAGTCTTCCGTACGTAAGTGCTTCAGCCGATGCAACTGCAAACGCAATTCTGATTCAACAGATGTGTGCAGCAGCAGGTATCAAAGTGAACTTGTTGTCACAAACGACAGCAGAGGCAATTGCAAAGGCATTCCCAATGCAATACCAAATGTTGCCGCTTCTTTTGATGGAAGGAACCGGAACCGGTTTCATTCTTCCATTCTTGGTTAGTGACATGTCTGGTGGAAACCCAAACCACTTCATCACGCAGATTGCTGCGAAAGTTCCAGCACTTAAGGGACTTCCTGTTTACTTTGGAATCTTGAACATTTCATCGTTTAAAGACACTGTGAGCGAGAACTTGTTGTTCGCAGCCCGTGGTGAATCGAACTTGGCAAAGAAGAAGAAGCTTTACCAACAGGCAACGGCGCAGATTCAAGCCGAAGCTCATGTAACCAACATTTCAATGTTGGCTTACTCATTGTCGTACAAAAACCTCGGTGGAATTGGCGAATTGCCACTTGTTGCAGGTGGACCACGACGATTGGTTACAAACTTCGGAATCGACTGGACAGGTGTTTGGTCAACTAAGTAATTTGCAATAATTGAATTAGTAATTCACAAATACGCAAGGCGGCGGTGCTTAGGCACCGTCGCCTTGTGCGTTTAGCAGTTAATCTAACTAGAGTTACGGACGTCACAAACAGTCGCTAGATGGTTGCAATATCTTTTTGATGTCTTACGGGGAGTAGTCGTGTTTAAGTTTGGCTTTTGGTTACAACGAGTCGCACAGCTTTTTGTTGTGCTGCTTCTAGTGACTTTTGGTGTTTCACTTTTGGTTCGAATTATTCCCGTTGATCTCGCCACGATCGTGATGCCAGTTGCGGACGAAACACAGCGAGCCGCTTTTCGGGCCAGCATTGGTCTTGACAAAGGCCCTATCGGCTATTACTTGCAGTGGCTTGGAAACTTCGTGCACGGCGATCTTGGCAAGATTTACTACTCAGGCGGAACCGAAACAGTTTCAGGTCATTTAATGAAAGCGATGCCCCGATCACTGCTTTTAATGGCCTACACCCAAATTTTCGCATTGGGTGTTGCGATACCGCTTGGAGTGTTGTCGGCTTATCGCGCAGGTCGTCGCGCTGATCGAGTTATTAGCAATACATTGTTTATTTTTTCGTCGATACCTGGCTTCGCTATTGGTTTGATTTTGATAATTATTGTCGGCACCAAATTTGAGTGGTTACCAACTCTGGGTTACGCCACATTTTCGGAAGGCATCTGGGAGCATTTCAAACACATGATCATGCCGGTGCTGAGTTTAAGTTTTGGATTGATTGCCCAATACACACGGCTGTTACGCGCAGACATGATTGCTTCGCTTCGCGAAGACTACGTGACGATGGCAATGTCAAAAGGTTTAAGTGATCGGCGAATATTATGGCAACATGTTTTTCGGCCATCGAGTGTCACTTTGTTTACTTCGGCTGCGTTAAGCATGGGTGGTCTAATCGGCGGTGCAATTGTTGTTGAAAGTATCTTTGCGACATACGGCGTTGGCTTCGAAATATTTGCGGCAATTGGCGGTCGGCAGTACATCATGTTGCAGTCATGTGTTGCGGTGATCGCTTTGTTCTATGTTTTCTTTAATTTAGTGGTTGATATTGGCTCGGGTTTTGTTGACCCGCGAACTCGAGATCGAAGATCAAATGTTTAAATTCAAAGAATTATCTAAACCAACTCAACTTTGCGTCATTTGGATAGGACTGATGATGTTTCTCGCAATATTCGGATCTCTATTGCCATTTGAGCATTGGACATTTGTTTACGAAGATGCTTTGGGTGTAACTCCGTTTTCGCCAGGTCACATTCTTGGTACCGACAATAACGGCTATGACTTATTGTCGTCAGTAATTGCAGGTACTCGGATGTCGATATTTATTGCGATTACGGCGGTTGGCTTGGGCGGGTTAGTCGGTAGCGCACTCGGAATCACCGCAGCCTTCGTGCGCGGCAAAATTGACTTAGTTTTATCTACTGCGTTTAATGTTGGTTTAGCGATACCAAACTTGGTACTCGCACTAGCTCTTGTCTCAGTTTTGGCAACAAATATTGATATGACAGTTCCAGTACCAATGTGGCGCCGAATTACAGTGCTTGTCATCTCGTTGACGATTGTCTTAATTCCAATTTTGGGTCGAATTGCAAGAGGAGCAACCCTCACTTGGAGCGGTCGCGAATTTGTCACGGCAGCCCGCAGCATGGGAATGCGCGATATGCAGATCATCAGAAAACATATCGTGCCTAATGTGTTACCAGCATTGATTGCCGTCGCGTTTCTTGCCGTCGGTGTCGTGATTATTGCAGAGGCATCGCTTTCGCTTTTAGGTGTCGGTATTCCAGATGGTGGCAGTTGGGGTGGAATGATCGCACGTGGTCGAAATGACATCGAATACTCTCCGCATGTGCTTTACATCCCGGTGATATTTCTTGCCCTCACCGTAATTTCTACAAACCATATTGGTGAAGTGCTTCGCGGAAGACTTGACGGTCGTGAGTCAAAAGTATGAGTTCGCTACTTAGTATCAAAAACATGAGCGTAAATTTTGATACGCCGCGTGGTTCGCTCGAAGCAGTTCGCGGTGTAGATATTGAAATACCCGCTGGTATGAGCGTTGGTGTAGTCGGCGAGTCTGGCAGCGGCAAGACGGTGATGTGTCGCGCGGCGATGGGACTATTGCAGGGGAGCACCGTTAGTCGCACAGGCACCGTGATTTTTGATGGTCATGAATTGACGGCGATGTCTAAAGACCAGGTGCGCGAATTGTTCGGCTCGGGCATGGCGATGATTTTTCAAGACCCGTTAACTGCATTGAACCCAGTGCGACGCATCGGTGCACAACTCTCTGAAGGCCTGCGCATTCGACTTGGCATGACTAAAAGCGATGCGATGGCACGCAGCAAAGAATTGCTCGAACTCGTGCGCATACCAAATGCGGCGGCTGTGCTTAAGTCGTTTCCGTATCAATTGTCAGGCGGA
>JAPKZT010000261.1 GCA_026393655.1 Actinomycetota bacterium
AAGCTGGCCTTTATGTCACGGGTGGCACGCTCGTCAAACTTCCCGACGCAACAATTGTCAAAGCGCGCGAACTTTCTGGTGCTAACAATTTGCTGTTTCGACGCAACAGCCAAACTGGCGCCGTCGAAGCATCACAACGCACGGGCTCATGGGGCGGCCTCAACTCAGCCCTCCACAAAAACTAAAGCGCGCAGATTATGAAATATGAAGAGTTGCGAGAACTCGTGCGGACGCGGCGCACAGACATGATGGTTGACAAAGATCGAGCACTTGATGCTGGTGTCGTCGAAAAACTTTGTGAACTCGCAATGTGGGCACCAAATCACAAGCTCACGTTCCCAAGCATGTTTGCTGCCGTTTCGGGCGATGCCCGTGAACGCTTAAGCAACTGCGTTGCTGATGCGATGGCACGCGAAGGTGACAAACCAGAAAAAGTGACCAAAGCCCGAACAAAGTTTCAGCGGGCACCGGTCATTTTAATAGTCGGCACAGAACTTGGCGACACTCAGTTGCGCACCGAAGAAAATCGCGACGCAGTTTCGGCGGGTATTCAAAACATTTTGCTAGGCGCAACGTCGCTCGGCTTAGCCAGTTTTTGGTCGAGTTGCCCTAAAGGTGTCAATGATGACGTAGCAAACTTCTGTGGCTTCAAAACCGACACACATATAACGGCGATGATCTATCTCGGTCACCCACAACGCCAAGCACCAGCAATCGAACGACCGCCAGTAAAAATCAAACTCATCACTAGCTGAGTCGCTTGTTCGCGTAGCACAACGCATCGCGGCGTGGCGCCAAGATATTAACTTGGCTGGTAAACGCCAAACACTTCGCGCAGAACATCGCTAACTTCGCCAAGTGTCGCGCTTGCCCGCAATGCCTCTTTCATCGGATACAAAACATTGTCACTTTTGCGAGCCGAATCTTTTAATTTTGCAAGTGCTGCGGTCACATCGCTTTGGTTTCGTGTTGCACGCAATTTCGCCACCCTTGCAATTTGATTCCGCTCAAGTTCTGGGTCAACTTTGGTCGGTACTGGTCGCACATCGTTCTCGACTTCAAATTTGTTCACGCCAACTAGCACTCGAGATCCATCATCAATTGATTTCGTGTACGAGTAAGCGGCTTCTTCAATCTCACCCATCTGAAACCCAGACTCAATTGCCTGCACTGCCCCACCCATTTCTTCAATCCGTTTGATGTACTCCCAAGACAGTCGTTCAACTTCGTTGGTCAACGACTCGACATAATAAGAACCAGCAAGCGGATCAGGTGTGTCAGTGACCCCACTCTCGTAGCCGATGATTTGTTGCGTGCGCAACGCGATTCGTGCCGCATCCTCGGTCGGCAAACTTAATGCTTCGTCAAACCCATTGGTATGCAAACTTTGTGTTCCGCCTAATACGGCAGCCATGCTTTGCACTGCAACCCGCACAATGTTGTTCTGCGCCTGCTGAGCAGTGAGCGTCGAGCCGCCTGTTTGTGTGTGAAATCTCATCAATGCGCTCGCTGGGTTTTTCGCACCGAAACGTTGCGTCATGATCGTGTGCCACATTCTTCGGCTGGCGCGAAACTTCGCAACCTCTTCGAAGAAATTATTATGACCGTTCCAAAAGAAACTTAATCTCGGCCCAAAATCATCAACATCAAGGCCAGAATCAATTGCCGCCTGCACATATGCAATTGCATTCGACAAAGTGAACGCAAGTTCTTGAACGGCAGTCGAGCCCGCCTCACGAATGTGATAACCCGAAATTGAAATCGTGTTCCATTTCGGAACATGCTCGGCGCAGTAGGCAAAAATATCCGTAATAATTCGCATTGATGGTCGGGGCGGATAAATATATGTGCCCCGTGCAATATATTCTTTCAACAAATCATTTTGAATCGTCCCAGAAATCTCAGTTGACTTAACTCCGCGTTCTTCGGCAACTAGTTCGTAAAGTAGCAACAACACTGCCGCCGTTGAATTGATCGTCATAGATGTCGTCACTTTGTCAAGCGGAAGATCGGCGAGCAACACTCGCATGTCTTCAATTGAGTCAATCGCTACACCGACTTTGCCGACCTCGCCAGCCGCACGCGGATGATCGCTGTCGTAACCCATTTGAGTTGGCAAGTCGAATGCACACGACAAACCTGTTTGACCAGCATTTAGTAAAAACTTAAATCGCTCATTCGTGTCGGCCGCGGTACCAAAGCCCGCGTACTGACGCATTGTCCAAAGTCGATCACGATGCATCGTTGGATAAATGCCACGCGTATACGGCGCTGCGCCAGGTTCACCTAATCGCGTCTGCGCATCAAAACCTGTGAGTGACTTCTCGTTATATAGAGGCTCTACCTCGATACCTGAGTCAGTTTTTTTATCAGTCATAATCGCGGACTTAAGGCTACGAGTTCGGCTGCCTTGCTGCGACCACGGAGATCTCGATTAGCCATTCTGGTCGGGCAAGTGCTGGCACAGTTACGAGTGTGCTTGCCGCGCGATGCCCCGCCATCGCAAGATCTCGTGCCGCCATCACAATTTTTAGATGATCCGCAAGGTCGTCAGAGTTCACGACATAAGTTGTCACCGAAACCACATCACTAATCGTCATTGAACCTTCTGCCAAAATTGCTAAAATATTTTGCCAAACAACATTTGCTTGCTCGCCAATATTCGTCGGCACGTTGCCATCACGCCTCGTTGGCACTACTCCTGACGTGAATATGAGTTCAGAACCCGCTGGAACATGCACGCCATGCGCGTATGCCGCTACGGGGGCTGCCAGTTCAACAGGTTTCATTTCGCGCGAGATAGTCAAGACCATTCACGATAAGCCATAATTAACGGATGAGCAAAAACATCGTTGGAAATGAAAATCTGGCCGACATTGAAGTGCTCGGAAGAATTCAACAAAGAGTTCTCTGGCTTGCAGTACGCATGGTCGACTATGCCAACCGCGAACGAGAGATACCGCCAGCACCGGGCGGACGTGACGGCGAATTCAATGTAAAAGTTGGTGGACATATGGCCAGCAGTGCATCAGTCGTCAGCATCATGACTTCATTGTGGTTCGGTCACTTAAATGGCGACGACAAAGTTGCAGTTAAACCACACGCTTCACCGATTTTCCACGCGATTAAGTATTTAACTGGCGAACTCGACAAGTCATATCTAAAGCGACTGCGCACTCTCGGCGGCTTGCAGAGTTATCCGAGTCGAACTAAAGATCCCGATGTTGCTGACTTCTCGACTGGCTCTGTCGGCCTCGGTGCTGTTGCACCGTTATTTGCGGCAATGGTTCGACGATACATCGACGCACATTTCTCGCCGCGACCAGCAGCGCGTTTCATCGCACTAGTTGGCGATGCCGAACTAGACGAAGGAAATATTTGGGAAGCAATTGCTGACCCGTCACTTCAAGGCCTCGGCAATGTGATGTGGATCATTGATGCCAACAGACAAAGTCTTGACCGCGTTGTACCGGGCATGAAAATTAAAAAGCTTGCTGGTTTTTTCGCCGATGCGGGCTGGCATGTAATTGAAGCAAAGTACGGACATAAATTGCAGGCCGCATTTTCTCAACCAGGTGGCGAATCACTTCGAAAATACATTGACGATATGTCGAACGAGCGTTACCAAAGTTTGTTTAGTGTGTACGGCGCAGCATTGCGTGAGAAGTTTTTAGAAGGGGCGCCCGCAGAAGTTGTTGCATTCATAAACGACATCAGTGATGAAAACCTGGCACCTCTCGTGCAAAACTTGGGCGGCCACGACATCGAAATGTTGCTTGATGCTTATCGCGAATGCGATTTAGTGACCGACAAGCCGAGCGTTGTATTCGCTTACACAGTTAAGGGTTGGGGATTGCCAATTGCTGGTGACCCACTTAACCACGCGGCTTTACTTTCTGAAACTCAAATTGATGACTTACGCAAACGCAACGGCTTAACCCTTGAAACTGAATGGGATCAGTTCGTCAGTGACACCGAAGAAGATCGCGTGTGTCGCGCAGTGGGTGGCGACATCAACAATAAAGAGTTACCTGACCGACCAATGCTGAAAATTCCAAACGAAGTCAGTATCGCAGTTGGCAAAAAACCAATGTCGACTCAGGAAGTTTTTGGTCGACTATTAACTGGTCTTGGAGCAATCCCTGAAGTTGCCGAACGCATGGTCACAACTTCGCCAGACGTCAGCGTCAGTACAAACTTAGGTGGATGGATCAACAAGTTCGGTGTCTTTAGTTCAGACGAGAAACCAAATTATTTAGGCGATGACCGATTGTTGCGATGGAACGAAGGTCCACAAGGCCGTCACGTCGAACTCGGACTCAGCGAAATGAATTTATTTCTTGCTCTGCACGCCTTCGGTCTTGGCCACGAACTGCATGGCGAGCATCTACTCCCAATTGGCACCGTATACGATCCATTTGTTTGTCGTGGATTAGATGCGTTGATTTATGCCCTCTATAACGGCGCCAGATTTATTTTGGTCGGCACACCATCTGGTGTCACTCTGGCACCCGAAGGTGGAGCGCATCAAAGCACTGTCACAACGTCACTCGGCATAGAACTTCCGAATATGACTTACGCCGAGCCGTGTTATGCCCGCTCACTTGACTGGTTGTTATGCAACGGGCTTGAGCGACTCGGCACTCCAGATGGAGACAGCATGTATCTGAGACTTTCAACGCGACCGATTGATCAAGCACCGTTTGAAAATGTTTTGGCTGTGCGTGGCGCCGATGCATTGCGTGCAGATGTTTTGGCAGGCGGATATCGACTTCATGAACCAACAGACATACCAACTGATTTAATTATCGCCGCAACCGGAAGCGTCGTACCAGAAGCACTAGCCGCAGCAAAACTTCTCGAATCCGAAGGCGTCAACGCTGTTGTGTTAGATATTTGTTCACCTGACCGCATTTACCGTGGCTGGCGCAATGCTCAACAAAATGCAACGCGTCACGGGGTCACAACCCGAGATGTCGGACATCTTGGACTGCTGCTGCATGAGTCCGAGCGTCGCCTGCCAATTCTGACGGTGCAAGATGCCGCGAGTCATAGCCTTGCTTGGCTCGGCTCGGTTTATGGGGCACGCACTGTGCCTGTTGGTGTTGACGAATTTGGTCAATCTGGCACAATCGCTGAGTTATATGGCATTTTTGATTTGCTGCCAGAACAACTCGTTAACGCTGCGTTGCTTGCATTGTCGTAACCTGAAGTTATGGCAATCATTGAACAATCATCAGATACGAAAAAAATAATTGACGGTATTGAACTCACGCCAAAAGTTGTGGCTAATTTAGGTCAACCAGTATTTGAGTCACTCGCACAAGAGCGTCAACATCGCAAAGAGAAACTTGCTGGCGCAATGCGTATCTTTGGTCGGCTTGGGTTTGGCGAAGGCGTCGCCGGACACATCACCGTGCGCGACCCCGAGTTCACCGATCACTTTTGGGTAAACCCATTTGCAAAAAGTTTTCGCTACATGTCTGTCAGCGATTTGATTCTGGTCAATCATGATGGTGATGTTGTTTACGGCTCGCAGCCCGTCAACCGTGCGGCATTTTGTATTCATGCGGCGATTCATCACGCTCGACCAGATGTAATTGCAGCGGCACACGCGCACTCGCCATATGGAAAGTCGTGGTCTTCACTCGGGCGACTACTTGACCCAATCACACAAGACTCATGTGCGTTCTATGAAGACCACACAGTGATCGCTGAACAAGGTGGTGCTGTCGTAGTCGAAGTAGCCGCAGGACAAGAAATCGCCGCGAAGTTTCCAAAGGGCAAAGCCATGATTCACCAAAACCATGGTCTAATAACGGTTGGCGAAACCGTTGATGCGGCTGCATTTTGGTTCATCACAATGGAGCGAAATTGCCAAGCACAGTTGATGGCTGAGGCTGTGGGCAAACCAAAATTAATTTCTCACGAAGATGCAAGTTACACGCAAAAACTGACGGGGTTTCCGGCTGCTGGTTGGTTGCAATTTCAACCGCTGTGGCAAGACATCTGCCGAACTGACCCAGATCTTTTCGATTGAGTTCTAATACCGCCTCGCGCGGATTAAATCGTTTTGCAAATAATGCACCGCCCGAAGCGCTGTTCGTCGTCTCTGCTGTCGGTCAATACTGCGGCGCTGTAATCGCGGTTCGATTATTTGATGACTTGGCGCCGGCCAGTGTCGCTTGGTTTCGCGTGATCGGCGCAGCACTTGTATTGATTGCGGTTTCTATTCCGACATTGCGTCGTGGCGGACGCTGGACCCGGAACGAGCTAATTTCAGTCAGCCTGTTCGGAATCTCAACTGCATTAATGAATCTGTTTTTCTACTTAGCGATTCAGCATCTTGATCTCGGCAAAGGTGTGGCAATTGAATTTATCGGTCCAATCACTGTTGCTGCACTTCGAACTCGTACACGCCGAAACGCACTCGCGTTGCTCTGTGCCGTGCTCGGCGTCTTGATACTTTCTGGAATTGAATTTGGTAACGAACCAGTCGGTCTATTTTTTATTTTTCTTGCATCAATAATGTGGTCTGGATACATCGTCATCGGAGCAAGAGTTGCGCGCTTTGATCGCGGTGTCTCAGGCTTAGGAGTTGGCTTGTTGATCGGCGCAATTTTTATTGCACCATTTGGTGCACCAACAAGTGGACCAGCCTTTAGTGCACCATGGATTCTGGCAACTTGTTTCTTAGTTGGAATTTTATCCAACGCAATCGGGTACGGAATCGATCAATACACTTTGCGCAGAATTCCAGTAAGAAGATTTTCTATTTTGCTTGCACTATTACCAGTCACTGCAACAATTTTCGGTTTGTTGTTCTTAGATCAAGTGCCAAGTATCACCGACCTCATTGGTATTAGTTTTGTGCTCGCTGGCGTTGTCGTGCAACAACGCGACACACTTCCCGCTACCGAAGTAGTCGCATAGTCAACAAAACCTGAACTCTTTTCGTCAGTCAAGTTAGACTTGTTGCTTCTGCGAGGATGTATTGGTTCGGTATGCGCATAATCCCCAAAAAAATATCTAGACGTATCAGTTGCGTTATTTGCTTGGCAATATTTGTTGCTGGGGTTACGCCGTTGGGTCATGTAAATGCCGCTGACGGACAACTGCCAGGCGGAATCGTTGTATACGGTCGCGGATTCGGTCACGGTCGCGGGCTTAGTCAATATGGCGCATACGGCTGGGCGACGACATCAGGTTGGTCGTGGGAGCAAATTATTGACTTCTATTACGGTGGGGCAACCGGCAACACTCGCTCACCTCTTGACGCACCGAACCAAGAAATGAGTATTTGGCTGAGTTTGCTTAACGCCAAACAAACTGGTGTCGTTTCTGATTCGGGAACAATGCGGTTGCTCGAAGACACAGATCAGGCAAGGCGTTTCACCAGCATGATTGCCCGCGAAAAGACTGGTACTGAACGCGTTTATCAAGTTTGGGGTTCAGCAGAACGCAAGTGTCTAGCCGAGACTGATGTGCCAGAAGCATCTGGTTTCACACTCGTCGGTGAGTTCAGTGGGCAGGCATCATTTTTAACTAACGCTAGTCAAGACTCTGCAGGTGCGGCGCTTGAGATGGTTGGACTATGCGAGCCGAAAACTGCGTCGTTAAATCAAGTTCGTTACTATCGCGGATTAATTCGTGCGATGAACAACTCCAAAAATGAAAATCGCACGATCAACATTGCTCGCCTTGATGATTATCTTCGCGGCGTTGTACCGCGTGAGTCGCCATCAAGTTGGGGTGATGCTGCTGGCGGTGCTGGGATGAATGCTCTGCGCGCGCAAGCAGTTGCGGCACGCTCTTACTCGGTTACTGAAAATCGCTATGACGGTTTGGCCAAAACTTGCGACACACAAGATTGTCAGGTTTACGGTGGCGCGGCTTTACGCACTGCATTAAATGCCACACCAGCGATTTTAGAAACCGCAAACTCAGATCGGGCAGTTGTCGAAACAGCCGGCATAATTATTCGCAATCCACAAGGCAACGTTGTGCGTGCCGAGTTTTCATCTTCAAATGGTGGGCGAACTGCGGGCGGAGCGTTTCCGGCGCAAGTTGACCAGGGCGATCTTGCCGCCAACAGTTCATTGATGGTTTGGTCTCGTGGTTTTTCTGCGGCGCAAATTGTGACGAAGTATCCGCAAATCGGAATTCTTACATCTGTGACTACGACCAATGACGGACTTGGTGGAGATTGGGGTGGCTATGCGGTTCAAGTTACAGTCACGGGCACCACTGGTGCTGTAAAAATGACAGGCTGGGAGTTTCGCACCGCACTTGATCTGCCGTCACCATGGTTCGGTGTGACGCCAATATTTGGCGCACCACTAGATGCCGGAGCGGTTGGGGCAATGTTGTTTGTCGGTGACTCTGTTGGCGAAAGTATTGCCGCAGAATTTAGCGCAATAGTTACTCCTGCTTATCCGTCAATAAACTTTCAGGCAATTCTGAATCGATGCATGGTTGGACCAGCTTGTGTAACTCCTGATAAAGGTTTACCTGATGCACTTGCGGTAATCAACTCTCTTACCCCAGAACAGTTTCCAAGTATTGCGATGATTCAACTGGGATATAACGATGACCCAAGCACGATGTCTAGTGATGTGACTCAAGTAGTTAACGCACTCAACTCTCGCAATGTTCAGCGAATTGTGTTCATAAATCTTTCAACACGACGATCATCGCAAAATTACGCTCTGTCAAATGCCGCGTTCGCTACGGCGGCAACAACAAATCCGAACGTTTCGGTTCTTGATTGGAATGCAGCAAGCAGTGCCGCATCTCAATCACGCTGGTTTCGTGATGATGTACACCTCACTACTACCGGTCGCGCCGAGTTTGCGTTATTTTTGCGCAACCAACTCGATGCACTTCGTGCTCAAGGTTTAATCACGGCTAATGCTTCAAATGTTTTGCCACTTGCCGTGCCTTTGATAACTGGCAACCGTGGTGCGCCTGTTTCAACTTTGCAGAAGGCGCTAAACACGGCGCTTGGACTCAAGAAGAAACAAAAACTTTCTACAGATGGAAATTTTGGCAAGGGTACCGCAACTGCTGTCGCCAAACTAGAAGAGCTTAAAGGCCTACCAATTGACGGCATTGCAGATGCAACAGTTCTCGCCGTGTTGGGCATTGACTCGACAACGTTCTCACTGGGCTTGAAATCACACCATACTTCTGTGGCGGCAGCCCAAACTGCTCTAAGCCGCGTGCTCGCTGTAAACATGAAAGCCGATGGAATATTTGGCTCTGGAACCGCCACGCAATTAAAGAAATTTCAAAAGACTGTTGGACTCAAGCAAACTGGCGTGATCGATCGCACAACTTGGCTTTCACTACTCGCCGCTAGCGCCGCAGTCGTGACAACTAAATAACTTAAAAACTATTTGGTCGCGAAGCGGGCGTGCCAAGACTCGTCGCTAACCAAAGTCGGGTAAGCCGCTTTGTATTCACGCTTTAGACGACGATAGTTGAGCGCAATATCTTTGGTCACCACGCACACTTCGCGCAACAACGAAAAGAATCGACGCGAGTCGCGCTCAACCAAAAACCCCTCAGGCAAACGGTCGTGGCGATACAAAATGCGGTTATATCGAGTTGCAAGCCCAACGGCGCGTGAGTCAATTGGCGCTGTCTTCAGCACATCTCGGCGCAATATCTTCGGCAAGATATAACCACCAACAAGTGGAATCGCCAGAGCAAAACCAACTAAACGAATAGCTTTTGGCCTCGGCTTGGTAATCGCAACATCTGCAAGTTCAGCCGATAGTGGTCCTGGCTTTTCTTCGGTAACTTTCCGCAATTCGTCATGTAGAGCAGAATGATCTGTTGCCATCAATGCTTCTGGACCAGCCAAGTATGCGCGAACGCCTCGAATCATGTACTCAACGCTGGCATAACGCATCGAAAACAGATTACGAAAACTCAGTGCAATGAATCGACGCGCTAAGTGCCACCAATGGTGATTCGCAAATACGAGCGTGTCGACTATCGCGAAATTTCGCTTCTCATAAAATAGTGACGACGGATTGTTCTTTAATCCGAAATCGGCGTGCCAAACAATCACACCGTTCATTGTGACGCTGTGCTTGCCGGTATGCATTAAGCCAAACGCGACATCGTCTCCACGCACAAAAACCGGCAACGGATTATCACCTGTAATTGAAATTGGAAACGCCGTGTACCACCAAGCCGTGTACGCAAACTTTTTTTCATGAGCGTCACGCAATGCAAGTTTGCGTTCGCGTAAATCATCTTCGCGGCCGATCGCACGCAATGGGTAGAGCGACCTCCAGCGATATTTAGAACCAGCCTCAAACTGCATCCATGCTTGTTCTTCGCTGAGCATTGCACCGTGAATGCACAGATTCGCATCACGAGCAAAAGTAAACAAAGCAAATGTCCGCACAAGGGCTTCTGGCTCAAGCGTGATGTCATCGTCCATCAACAGCACATGCGTCGACCAACCTTCATCTCGCAAATGGATGATTCCGCGGGCGAACCCACCAGCACCGCCCAAGTTCGGATTCTGAACAACCGTTATGGGGGCATTCGGCGCGGTATCAAAATTGATATTTCGTGCGTTGTCCACAACTAAAATTCGCATGCGATCGCGCAAAGAGTCAACATTGTCAATTAGCTGCAAAACTTTAGCCACAGTTGGCTTTACATAGTCTTGGCGATTGAAAGTTGTAATTGAAAGACTCAGACGCACTTCGCGCGGTGCTGTCGTAGTTGTCGTCCACTGTCCGCCAGAAACAACTACATCTGATTGCTCGGCGCTGACTCTAATAAAATAAGTGCCGATTGATGATTTTGCAAAGTCAGGCACTTCTAAAGTTGTTTTGCCACTTGAAGAGATTCCGGCGCTGGCGACAATTTTTTCTTGCAGTGAGAGCCCACGAAGCACTGATCTGACACCAACCAACTCAATTCGTCCAGAGCCAGATGCATGCACAGTCACGCTCAGACAATCAACTGAAGTTAACCGCTTCCAACGACCAGCAGCGAATACTCCGAATGAAGTGTCAAAGCTAATTTCGGCGCCTTTAACAAGCACCGCAGTTTCGTTAGCGAAACTCACATCACCCTGAGCGCGCACATACAGCAATGGCTCTGTGGTTTCAGCGCGTGGTAAAACCAAACGCTGTAATAAAAAACTTGTCATTTCATACCATCGGATCTATCGAAAATGAGGGCAACGGTTTATTGCTCGCTAAACAGTTAAGCATCTCGTGCGAGGCGCCGAGTGCTTCATGAATCGTTACATCCATGTCTAAATAGCGGTAAGTACCCAGCCTGCCCATGAAAGTTACCCCAACTGCCGTTCTAGCCCGCTGCACATAATTAAGTAACAGTTCTTTTTCTTTAACGCGACGAATCGGATAGTACGGCGTATCGCTCTCGCCACACAATCGCGAGTACTCGTGATACACCACCGTGCGGTCGTGACTCTCCCATGGTGCAAAATGTTTGTGCTCAGTGATTCGCGTATGCGGTACATCTACATCGCAATAATTTACAACTGGATATTTCTGATAGTCGCCGTCACTCGTCTCGGCGACGAAATCAAGCGTTCGATAACCAAGTCGACCATATTCGTAGTCGAAGTAAGCATCAATTGGTCCTGTCCAAACGACATGATCAAACTCGCCAAACTCGCGAAATTCGGCTGTGTTTTTTGGCGAGAACTTTGTACTTAGGCGTAGAGAAATATTCGGGTGATTCAAAATCGCCTCAACGATTGGCGTATAGCCATTTTTTGGGATTGCCTGATGCGGATGATTGAAATATGAATCGTCCTCATTAAATCGCACTGGCAAGCGTGCCAAAATACTTGCAGGTAAATCTTTTGGGTCGACCCCCCAGTGCTTTGCGGTGTACCCAGAGAAAAATGCGTCGTATAATTCGCGTCCGACAAATCGCAAACCCTGGTCTTCGAAAGAAACAGGCGAGGTAATAGTCGCATCACCCTTTGTGGCGATAAACGCTTCGGCTTGCTCCGGCGTAAAGTTGGTGCCGAAGAATTGATTTATCGTCGTCAAGTTCACGGGTAGCGAATACATTTTGCCTTTTGAGATCGCTTTGACTTTATGGTTGTACGGCAGCATCTCGCCAAAACGGTTGATGTACTCCCAGACATGCTCGTGCTGGGTGTGAAAAATATGTGGCCCGTAGGTGTGCACCATCACACCGGTTTCGTGGCGAGCCGTGTGGCAATTGCCGGCGACATGATCGCGAGTGTCAAAGACAACTGATTTGTGCCCTGCGGTGGCTAATTCTCGGGCAACAACTGCACCCGTAAAACCTGCTCCAACTATGGCAAAACGCACTAGATAATCATACGACCTGGGCTAGCCGCGCCGAGTTAACTAGTTGTCTAGTTAGCTAGTGCGAGAGCCATGGCGCACACGCGCCTTCAAGATCGCGGATTTGAATTCGTTCTCGATTGTCATACGTCACAGCATTATTCGGATCACGCTGCAATTTAAATGTCCTGAAGGTCATCTCAGTTGTGTCGATCGCGAGAATTTTTCCGATCAATGACTCACCAAGATTTAGCAAGATCTTCAATGCCTCAAGTGCCTGAATTGAGCCGACAATTCCTGGCAACACACCAAGCACTCCCGCCTCAGAACAACTCGGTGCGAGTTCAGATGGTGGTGGCTCAGGTACCATGTCACGATAAGTCGGACCAAGCACGGGATGAAACACACTGACCATGCCTTCAAATCTAAAGATAGAGCCGTGCACAACTGGAATGCCAAGTTTGACGCTGGCATCATTCAACAAATATCTGCTCGGAAAATTATCTGCACCGTCAACAATTACGTCATAGCCGGTGAGAATTTCAATAACATTTTCAGCGCACAAGCGCGTGTCGTAGGTTACGACATCAACATCTGGATTAATCATCGTCAGCGTTTTTTTGGCAGAGTCAACTTTTCTATCACCGACTCGATCAATGTTGTGCAAAATCTGTCGTTGCAAATTTGAAGCGTCAACAACATCCATGTCAACAATGCCAATTGTTCCGACTCCGGCTGCAGCCAAGTACATTGCGGCTGGCGAACCCAGACCACCCGCACCAAGCAACAAGACTTTGCTCGCAAGCAACTTCGCTTGACCTTCAACGCCAACCTCTGGCAATGACAAGTGTCGCTGATAACGATTGCGTTGTTCGGCGCTCAATTGCGCTGGAGTTGTCCACGCGCGCCCTTCGTCTTTCCATTTGCCGTATCCGCCTGCCATTGAAAAAACATTTGTGTAGCCAAGTTCTTGCAAAGTTTTTGCGGCAAATGCACTGCGTACTCCGCCGGCGCAATAAACAATTACCTCAACTGATTTGTCGACGATTTTTGTCTCTATCTGCGCTTCAAGATGCCCACGAGCGATATGCACAACATTTGGTA
The DNA here is from genome assembly GCA_026393655.1 of Actinomycetota bacterium. Classification (GTDB taxonomy): domain Bacteria; phylum Actinomycetota; class Acidimicrobiia; order Acidimicrobiales; family Ilumatobacteraceae; genus BACL27. Next base: position 13,425 of record JAPKZT010000261.1, read on the forward strand.
GCGCACCTTGCTCATACTCATCTGGCTCACGAACATCTAAAACAACAACTTGACCGGCTTCAATTTTTGTGGCTGCAGTTTGAGTGTCAATTTCTTGGATTTTTGACTTTGCGTCAGCGAGCAATTCACGAAAACTAGACATATCAATACCCTACCGTTATGGTCGGGATTTAACGACGTTACAAATCTGAGGCAGAACTTGCGAAATTTCGCCATTCACGACAACATCGGCATAGTGATCCATCTCTGTTGGTTGCCCATTGACGATGATTATTTTGGCACCCGAGTTTTTTGCACGGGGCAATGTATTTGCCGCCGGAAAAACTGACAATGAAGAACCAACCGCTATAAAAACTTCGCAATTAGTACTGGCTTCAAGTGCTCGAGCCATTACATCTTGATCAAGTGGCTGGCCAAATAAAATTGTGTCGCTCTTGAGTATCCCATCACAAAGTTCACACCTTGGGTCAGAATCACCAGCAACAACTCTTGCCAGTGCTTGCGCCATTGGTCTGCGATCTTTACAACTCCAACAACAAGTGCGATGCAGCGTGCCGTGCACTTCTAGAACTTTGCTCGGATCGTGACCTGCACGCTGGTGTAATTCGTCAACATTTTGTGTAATCAAAGCAACCAAAACATTGCGCTTCTCAAGTTCAAACAAGGCCCTGTGCCCTACATTTGGTTGCGGGTCGCCGCCAATCCATTTGATTCGATTTTGCCAAGAGCGCTTTCGTAGTTCGTGATCGTCTAGATAATGCCGAAGTGTTGCCGCTCGCTCGGCATCTGGGTTGAGTGTCCATAAACCTTTTGGACCACGAAAGTCTGGAATACCTGAATCAGTTGAGATGCCAGCGCCAGTCAAAACTGTTATTCGCCGCGCATCTGCAACAAGTTTGCAAGCAGTTTCTAATGCGACAGGGTCAACGCCTGAGTTTTGAATATCTGTCACGTAACTATTCTTGCGTCATATTTTGTAAATCAGCACCGCAACCAAAGTCAAATGCACACACGGTTGTTATGAACTCAAATCTATGTGACTTTTCTAATAGCGAAATATTCGTTTCAGAATGGGTTGACCCGGTAGTCAATATCTCAGGCTTTGATACTTGTGGTGAGTACGTCGAAACATTTTGGCTAGGCATCATTGGCCCGAGCGCCACCTGGGCAATGCGATTTTTGGCTCGCGAACTCGACGTCTTTCCGAATGGGTATTGTCTCGACCTCAATGACACCGCAATGGCTCTTGGCTTGGCGTTTCGAAATGGCAGTGGGTCATTAGAGCGCGCAATCCAACGTTGCGCGACATTTGGCCTGGTCGCACAATTGCCGCAAACTTTGGCGGTGCGCCGGCGTGTACCGTCAGTCACGAAGCGACAGCTGTTGCGACTGCCGACGACATTGCAACATAGCCACAGTCAACTTTTTGCGGCTAGTTAACTATTTCGTTAATTCGCGCGCTATTTTTCTGAGACTTTACGCCGAATTTCAACGATCTTTTCGTGATCATGGTTGGCATCATCTCCGTGCTCGGCAAGCGCCGCAGTTCGATCTTTAGCCGCTTCGCGTTCAGCAATGGTTGTGTCAACACGCTTCAACGCAGCATCTGTGCCATGTTCGTGAATAAACGTTGCCCACTCGACGAGTGACTCAACCATCTCAGACTCTGGTACCACAGCAACGTTTCGACCCTTGACAAATAAGTGACCTCGCTTATTGCCTGCAGCGATGCCCAGATCGGCTTCGCGTGCTTCGCCAGGGCCATTGACAACACAACCCATCACAGCAATTTGCAGCGGCAATTTCTTGTCGGCGAATGCCGCCTGCGCTCGTTGGGCAATGTCAATCACATCAACTTCGGCGCGGCCACAACTTGGGCAAGCAATTAAATCAACATTTTTTCTCTCGCGCAAACCAAGTGCTTCTAACAACTGTCGACCCGCTTTAGCCTCTTCAACCGGATCTGCTGTCAGGCTGTAACGAATTGTGTCGCCGATGCCCTCAAGCAACAGTGTTGAGATACCAGCGGTGGCTTTGACCAAGCCACCTGGCAGCGGGCCTGCTTCGGTTACGCCTAGATGCAACGGAAAATCTGTGTTCGCACTCAGCATGCGATAAGCATCAACCATCAACGGAACATTCGATGCCTTTACAGAAATCTTGACTAGATCAAAATCAACTTCTTCGAAATAGCGCAACTCTTGTTGCGCCGACTCAACCATCGCTTCGGCTGTGAGCCCACCATGTTTTTCGTAAAGAGATGAATCTAACGAACCGCCATTAACACCAATACGAATTGAAACACCCCGATCGCGCGCCTCTGATGCGACTGCTTTAATGTGCTCAGGCTTGCGAATGTTGCCTGGGTTAAGCCGCAACCCGTGCACGCCAGCCTCAAGTGCTGCCAACGCCATGCGATATTGGTGATGTATGTCGGCGATAATTGGCACAGGTGATCGCGGCACAATTTGCGCCAAACCTTCGGCAGCCTGCGCGTCGTTGCATGTACACCGCACAATGTCGCAACCCGCAGAAGCTAAAGCATAAATCTGTTGCAGAGTTCCTTCGACGTCGGCAGTTTTTGTAATCGTCATTGATTGCACACTGATTGGTGCATCGCCACCGACCAAAACTTTTCCAACTTTTATTTGCCGAGTTTTTTTACGCTCGTATTGTGATTGAGTCATAAAATTAAATGCGGTCAGCCGAGCGGACTTGTGACATCAAGATATAAACCAGCGAAAAGCAGCATGACCAGCAATGCGACGACTGTAGTTGCCACAGGAACCATCTTGCCAACATCAGCACGATAAACGCGACCTCGACGAGATCGAAAACGCTCGTAGGTTGCAATGGCTGCGTGGCCACCGTCAAATGGCAAAAGCGGCAACATATTAAACACGCCGACGAAAACATTGACACTGGCCAACATAATTAATATGCCCTTGAGCCCTTCGCTGCGACCTATCTCGCCGCCTACTTGACTCGCCCCAACAACAGTCGTCGGACGAGTTGAAGGGTCTGGCTGATCAGCAACGACATTTGAAAGAATGTTCGCAGGGTTAATTACAACAAATACACCAGCGACAGATGCACGTGCCGCAGTGACAACATCAGCCAGCCCGTATTATATGAGTCTGTCGAAACACCTAAAAAGGCAATCTGTGGATTAGCCGGATTGCTGATTAATTTTGCTCCACGAGAAAAAACTTCGCCATCACGCTTAATTTCGACTTCAACTGTGTCACCCGGTTTAAAAGCAACAATTGTTTTTACTAGTTCTATTCGCGAGGCGATTTTGGTTGCATTGATCGCCAAAATCTGATCACCGTCTTGCAGCCCAATTTCTTCGGCAGGCGAACCAGCCGCGGGCGCGCCATAGATCAGCAACTCTTTTGTGTCGCCGAAACGACCTGCTGTTGCATAGACGCCGATAAATAAAGTCGCAGCGATAATCATGTGCATTACCGAGCCCGCAGTAATCACAAAAATTCTTTTTGGATAAGACTGTTGGCGATATGCGCGAGGCTCGTCGGCGGGGTCGCATTCATCCAAATTATTCATGCCGACAATTCGCACGAATGCGCCGATCGGCAATGCTCTTACACCGAACTCGACTTCGCCTCGCTTAGTGCTCCAAACTCTCGGACCAAAGCCCATATAAAACTGAGTGACCTTCATGCCACTGCGACGCGCACTAACGAAGTGTCCGAGTTCGTGCAGAAAAACTGACACAATCAACCCGGCGACAAATAGCAGCGACCACGGATTCTTGACACCCAGCCACGCAAGTAGACCGACGACGATAACAACGGTTGACCAAGTTGTTACCGCACTATTTTTAACAACATCTTGATCGTCCACTGCCCCACCGGCAGCAATCTCATTGCGAAACTTTGAATAAAACGAACTCAATTTACAACTTCCTTTCGCACCAGGTCTCGAGCCCAATGGCGCGCAACTTTGTCTGCTTCTAAAATATCTTCAACTTCTATTGGCATTAGACCATCATGGTGTTGCATCGTTGCTTC
>JAPKZT010000197.1 GCA_026393655.1 Actinomycetota bacterium
CAAAGCGTTGCGCAAGGTATTGGCATCACCGATTTGCAGGGCATTGCAGTTGGTGGGGGTTCTGACGGCAACTTTACGGCTGCAATTGGCGTGCCAACACTCGATGGTCTTGGCGCTTGTGGTGGCGGTGCACATGCCGATAGCGAATACATCAAAGTTTCAAAAATGGGTGAGCGTGCCGCGCTGGCGGCTGCAATCACTCGTGCACTTATTGTCGCAAGTTAGTTAGTTAACTGTTAGCTAGTTCACTACTAAAAATTTATTCGAGTTCGCCGAGAGTGCCTGCTGCAAGAGTATTTGCATCGAGTGTGCCAGCTAGACGGTAGATCTCAAGTTTTTCTCGCGTATCGGCAATGTCTAAGTTGCGCATCGTCAACTGACCGATTCGATCTAGTGGACCAAACGGCGCATCTTCAACTCGCTCCATGCTCAGTCGTTCCGGCGAGTATGTGAAGTGTTCGCCAGTTGTATTAAGAATGCTGTAGTCGTCACCGCGACGCAATTGCACTGTTACTTCGCCAGTAACTAGTGAGCCAACCCAGCGCGTTAGTGATTCGCGCAACATCAACGATTGTGGATCAAACCACCGACCTTCGTAAAGCAATCGACCTAGTCTGCGACCCATCGTGCGATAATTCTCGATTGTGTTTTCGTTGTGAATCGCGGAGATTAATCTTTCGTACGCAATGTGCAGCAAAGCAAGCCCCGGAGCTTCGTAGATGCCTCGACTCTTTGCTTCGATGATTCGATTTTCAATTTGATCACTCATGCCGAGACCGTGTCGTCCGCCAATTTCGTTTGCAGCGTTTGCAGCGAGCACTAGTTCGGTTTGCGATGAAAACTCTTTGCCATTAATTGCGACTGGCCAGCCTTCGACAAAACGAATCACGGCATCTTCTGTCGCGATCTTCACAGAGCTGTCGTAATGCGCAACGCCCATTATTGGGGCGACAATGTGCATGCTCGTTGATAACTCTTCGAGTGATTTGGCTTCGTGAGTTGCGCCCCAGATATTTGCATCGGTGCTATATGCCTTTTGTGCCGAGTCACGATACGGCAACTTTTTGGCTGTCAAGAATGCACTCATTTCGGCGCGACCACCCATCTCGCGAACGAAGTCAACATCGAGCCACGGTTTATAGATTCGTAAATGTGGATTAGCGAGTAATCCATAGCGGTAGAAGCGCTCGATGTCGTTGCCTTTGAATGTGCTGCCATCGCCCCAGATATCGACTCCGTCATGTTTCATTTCACGTACGAGCAATGTGCCGGTTACTGCGCGACCAAGTGGAGTTGTATTGAAATAAGTTTTGCCAGCAGTCGCAATATGAAATGCGCCGCATTGCAGTGCGATTAATCCTTCTTGAACTAAAAGTTCTCGGCAGTCAACAAGTTTGGCTTCGACTGCTCCATAAATTTTTGCTCGCTCTGGGATTGATTCAAGATCTGTTTCGTCTGGCTGACCAATGTCGGCCGTATATGCGTAAGGCAAAGCGCCGCGTTCACGCATCCACGCGACGGCAGCCGAAGTATCGAGTCCACCAGAGAATGCAATGCCAACTCGCTCGCCACTCGGCAACGAAGTTAAAACTTTTGCGCCTGAGGTGCTCATATTGTCAGAATAACACTAGAGACTTAGGCTGTTTGAAATCGTGCAGGTTTTAACCGTCAAGGTTTATATGCCAGTTGATATTGAGCGGCGGCGCCCAGCCAGTGCAGCAATCGTCGTTAGCGCCATACAAACAGCTATGGCTATTTCGCTAAGAGCGATGCTAGGTGTGCGAGAAAGATCTGAGATTGAAATTGCGACCAGAAAAAGTGTTGAGGCTAAACCGATGTACGGAAGAATTCGCGAAAACTTAATCACCGTGACAAGCATTGCGAATGGCGCAACAAATGGCAGAAACCAAAGTAGAAAGAATGCCGGATCGTGGAGGCTTCCGAGCCACCAAGTTGGCTTGCCAATTGCGCGCGCCGAAAAAGTCAATGTCAATAAAGACCCTGTGATTAATATCTGTGAAATAACTACCGCATTCACCCATGGCTTAGTTAATGAGCCGGCGGCTTCTGTTTTGGCTTGCGAAGGAGGAGGAAGTAACGACATATCAAGAACGACAATAGCCTAAGGAGAGTATGTTGCCCGTTAAATTTGCGCGATTGAGCATATTTTTTCCGATGTGGAACGAAGAGCAATATCTTCAACGAGCATTGAATGCCGCACAAGAGCTTTGTGATGACTTAATCAACCTTGAAATGATTGCTGATTACGAACTTGTGATCGTTGATGATGCATCTACGGATTCAACACCGCAACTAGCAGACGCTGCTGCGGCCAGAGACAAGCACGTAAAAGTCGTGCACCATCCCGCAAATCGCAAACTAGGTGGGTCGATCAAATCTGGTTTTGCGGCATCAACTGGCGATGTGATTTTGTACACAGATGCTGATCTGCCTTTTGACATGCGTGAGGTTCAAAACGCAATGCGTCTTATGCACCAATATGAAGCCGACATTGTGAGCGCTTACCGATTTGATCGAACTGGTGAAGGGTATGTGCGAGTTGTTTACTCAATGTTTTACAACTTTATGGTTCGAGTTTTATTCGGAGTTCGTTTTCGTGATATTAATTTTGCTTTCAAACTTTGTCGCAAATCTGTGTTTGATCAAGTAACGCTCGAAAGTGAAGGGTCATTCATTGATGCCGAATTGATCGTTAGCGCAAAAAAGCGTGGCTTATCGGTCGTGCAGTTTGGCGTAGACTATTTTCCGCGCACTCGAGGTGTATCAACTTTGAGTTCGCCGTCGGTGATTATAAAAATTTTACGAGAGGCGTTTCAATTGCGTAAAAAATTGAATTCAATCAAGCCAGATTTTGGTGCACCAAGCACAAAATGAATCGCCAGGATAATTCGCAGTATCAACCGTCGACATTTGATCGATGGCGGCCCGCGCTAATCGCTTTCGCAATATTGGCCACCGTCATAGCAATTGGCGTGCAGCAAAGCGAGGCGAATAAAGACAAAACAAATAGTGCCGAAGAGCCTGCTGTTTTAGTTGGCACCAGTTTGGTACCAGCAGTCACGGCGCCTCTAACTCGCACTCTTGAATCAGGCATGCAGGGTGATGATGTGTTGCGTGTGCAGCAACGACTGAAAGAGTTGCATTTTGATCCCGGCCCAGTCGACGGTATGTTCGGACAAAACACCGTGCAGGCTATGTGGGCATTTGAAAAACTCGTCCTCGGAGTGCCTCGCGAACAAGCCACAGGTGTCGTCACTCAATCAACTTGGGTGATTATGCAGTCAAATTTGGTAATTAAGCCACGGCGCGTTGCCGACACTGCGACTCACGTTGAAGTTTATTTACCAGAACAAGTTTTAATCGTGTTCACAAATCAAAAACCAGTTTTGATAACTCACATTTCTTCTGGTACCGGAGAGATGTGGTGTGAAGAAGTTAAAATTGACCCAGGCGAAGAGGGAAACAATTCGGCTGAGCAGATCGCAAAAGGAATTTGTGGTCAGGCTGTAACTCCGCCAGGAGTTTTCTATTTTTACAACCGACGTACTGGCATGCGCGAAACAAAACTTGGTTCGTTGTACAACCCTGTTTATTTCAACTACAACATCGCTGTACACGGTGCGGTTCTCGTGCCACTTAAGCCGGCATCACACGGATGTGTACGTATCCCGATGTCTGTTGCGAGATACTTTCCGGCGCTAGTCAAATACGGTGACCGACTGTATATGTTTGACGGCATCAAAGAACCCGAAGCGTATGGCTCACCGGTTCCTCCGTATGACAAGCCAGATCCGAACTACACAACTTTGCCAACTGTGACAACACTGCCGACCGTGACGACACTCGTTGGCGCACCAACAACTACCGTGACGACAATTGTTGGCGCACCAACGACAACGGTGGCAAAATCAACAAGTTCAGGTTCGACTAGTACTAGTTCAAGCACGCCATAATTAGTAGGTGATGATTAGTGATGCTGATTAACGATGCTGATTAATTACGACGAATTTTCAATGTTCGGTGAGAACATCTCCGAGTATTCGCTAAAAGTTTCAGCACTGCCAAAAGTTGAACGAATTTCTTGTTCTCTTAGCGACGGCAGAACTCTAAGTGCGTTGAAATGGGGCACGCAGTCACCTGAAATTACATTTGTGCATGGCAGCGCTCAAAACGCGCATACGTGGGACACGGTTGCTTTAGCAATGGGAATTTCGGTATTGGCAATTGATCTTCCGGGGCATGGTTATTCTTCGTGGCGCAGCGATGGCAACTACGAGCCATCCGTGCTCGCACCTGATGTTGCAACTGCTATTGAAACTTGGGCACCAAAAACTCGGCTCGTTGTTGGCATGTCGTTAGGTGGATTAACAACTCTTGCGCTTGCAGGGCAGCGACCTGATTTAGTTTCGTCACTCGTCAGTGTCGACATTACCCCAGGTGTTAACTCAGAAAAAGCAAAAGCAATCACCGATTTTGTGAACGGCCCACAATCTTTTGCGAGTTTTGAAGATTTGTTAGCGCGTACAATCGAACACAATCCGACAAGATCAGAGAGTTCACTTCGTCGTGGAATCTTGCACAACGCCAAACAACAACCAGATGGATCATGGCAATGGCGCTATGACAGATCAACTCATCCGTCACCGCAAGACACAACTAAACGTCTTGACCGACTGTCCGCTTTATGGGACGTAATTTCGCAACTTGAGTGCCCGATGACCCTTGTTCGTGGCGGGACTTCTCCAGTTGTTGATGATGATGATGTTGCCGAATTGAAGCGTCGAAAACCTAACTGTGAAGTGATTGTCGTGGATGGTGCAGGACACTCAGTGCAAGGCGATAGGCCAGTCGAACTCGCAGTTGCTCTGACTCGGATTTTGGCGGCTTAGTTAAGTAATATTTTCTTAATGTCAAAATTAGGTCGTCCGACAAATTGCGCTGGCGTTGACACTGCTCAGCGACTGTTGATTGAGGCTCGGCGTTCTTTCGCGACCCAAGGATATGCCGCGACAACCAACAAGAAACTCGCACAGAGTGTTGGAATCACAACGGCAGCGATTTACCACTACTTTCCTTCCAAGACTGAAATGTATGTCGCAGTGTTTGCTGATGTGCAAGAACTTGTTTGCAAAACCATTGAAGCCTCAATTAGCCCAGATGCTGAAATCTCAGAGAACATCTCGAATATGGTCGATTCTCTTGCCTTGTTAACTGTTCGTGAACCAGCAGTCGTTGCATTTGTGATGAGCGTTTCTTCGGAAGCCCATCGTCATCCAGAAGTATTGAAGGCAGTGCTTCCGGTGAGTGGTCGAATTGGTCGCATTCTTTTGCAGATGTGCGAACGAGCGATTGAGCGAGGCGAACTTAATCCAAAGATTTCTGCTCAGTCGCTTGAAGATATGTTGACTGTCATCTTGTCTGGACTCGGTCGCTTCAATATGGTCTACAAAGATGCGCGACGAACATCAGAATTAATCAAATCAATGAAGTTGCTTTTAGTTGGTGAAGTTTTTCGCGTACCCAGCAACGCTTAGGCGTTTTTAATCTTTTTTGCCGAAGTTCGCAGCGAGTCAGTAATCAGAATAACTAGGCCAAACCAAACAAAGGCAAACCCGATGACTCGTGAGATGTCAAGTTTCTCGTTATAGGCCAACCAACCAAGAAAAAAATTAAATGTCGGAACGAAATATTGCAATGGGCCAAGCAAACTTAATCGAACCCTTCGTGATGCTGCGCCGAATAGTAGCAACGGAATGGCCGTCATCAAGCCGGTGAGCAGAACAAAAATCCACTGAATTGTCGTCGCATTATTCGGCACACTGTCAGCACGATTGAAACACCAAAACAGAATTGCAACGGCAGGAATCAAAAGTGCGAAAACTTCTGCTGTCAGACTCTCGAGGCTTGAAAGCGGCACCTGCTTTTTAAGGTATCCGTAGATAGACCAAGAACTAGCGATGATTAGCGCCAAATACGGTGGTCGGCCATATGAATAAGTGAGAATAACAATCGCAACTACGGCAAATACGATTACCGCACGATGTGCTGCTTTCATCGTCTCTCGCAAAACAGCGAAGCCAATGATCATCGTAAATAGCGGTGAAATAAAATATCCAAGTGCAGTCTCAATCACATTCTCGTGAACAACCGCCCAAACATACGTTGTCCAATTGATGGCAAGCATGATGCTTGCGAAAATAACTCGGGCACGCAGTTTTCGGTCACGCAACGCAGTCAATAAATTTCGTAGTTTTTTGGTATAGATAATTACGCAGAGCAAAATTATTGATGAAGTTACGATTCGCCAACCAATTAATTCAACTGCGTTAAATTGTTTTAGAAATTTCCAATAGATTGTTAGTAAACCCCAAGTGATGTAGGCACCTAATCCGTAGGCGACACCAGAGCGCTCAGTTGAGTTTGACACGAGCAATCACCCTAGTCAGTAGCCTTAAATCAATGGCTGATGAGGGTTCTAAAGTTTGGCAGCGTGTTTTAGCCCAAGGTAGCCGAATCACTGCTTCTTCATTGCGAGTGCTGTTTGACCAAGATTTGACTCGTCCCGAGAGTTTTAGTCGATATTTAGGTGCCGACGCTGCGCAAAATGGACTAGAGAATCAAGATCTCGTATTCGTTGATTTCTCGAAGCAGTTAATTGATCAGCAGGTACTAGATGAGTTGTTGGTCTTAGCCAAAGACTTACAAATCGTTGAACAATTTGTCGAGATGCGCAACGGTCTCAAAATAAATTTGACCGAGCAGCAATCGGTTCTTCACACAGCGTTGCGTGCAGATATGAAAACTTCGTTGATTGTTGACGGTTTAGATGTAGTTGCCGAAGTGCACGCCGAACGCCAAGCTTTAAAAAAGTTTGTTGACGCAGTTCGCAGCGATAAAAAGTTCAAGAAAATCATAAATATTGGTATCGGCGGCAGTGATCTTGGCCCAGCACTGATCTACGAAGCTCTTTTTGATACCTACAAATCTGAAGTCGAGTGTGCATTTGTCGCCAATATCGATGCTCATGAGATCAAATCAGTTTTGAATAAGTGCATCGCCGCCGAGACTTTGTTCGTTGTCTGCTCTAAATCTTTTAACACCGTCGAGACATTGAGCAATGCTCGCATTGCCAAACAGTGGCTTTCCGAAAAACTCGGTGTTGAAATTGGCAACAAAATTCTTGCTGAACATTTTGTAGTCGTCTCGGCATATCCAGATCGTGCCGCAAAGTCGGGCGTAGTTGCGGCAAACTCGTTTAAAATTTGGCCTTGGGTTGGCGGTCGGTACTCAATTTCTTCGGCGATGAGTTTGGCACCGATGATTGCATTTGGTGTCGATGTGTTCGACGAGTTTCTTGCCGGAATGCGAGTAGTAGATGACCAGATGCAAAATTCTGCACCAGAAAATAATCTTCCATTAATTCTTGGGTTGATTGATGTCTGGAACTGCAGCGTGCTCGGGTATGCAAGTCAAGCCTTCGTGCCGTATGCACACCAACTTAAATTATTGCCAAGTTATTTACAACAATTAATAATGGAGAGTAACGGTAAATCGGTGCAGGTTGACGGTGAGCCAACTTCAATGCGAACCTCGCCGGTCGTTTGGGGTGGTGTAGGCACAAATGTGCAGCACGCGTTTTTTCAAATGTTGCACCAGGGTACTGATGTCGTGCCAGTCGAATTCATTGGGTTTGCTCAACCAACGCATAACGAAATTCTGGCGCACGACACTTTAGTTGCCAATATGTTTGCCCAATCAAAAGCTTTGGCATTTGGACGATCTCTGGCAGAACTAAATAGTGAGAACGCTGACGATGAGATTATTAAACATCGCGTGATGCCTGGTAATCGGCCGTCAACTACTGTGCTCGCATCTAATTTGTCTGCGCGAACGCTCGGGTCGTTAATTGCGATGTACGAACATCGCGTGTTTGTTCAAGGGGTAGTTTTTGGTATTAATAGTTTTGATCAGTGGGGTGTTGAACTCGGTAAAACTCTTGCCACCGAAATAACTAGTTCTTTAATAAAGCCATCCAAAAATGGGGAGAGCCTTAAAGACTCGCAAGACTCGCAAGACGCGTCAACTCGAGGGCTAATTAACTGGTATCGCCTGCATCGCAGTAATCGTTAGATCACCTACGCTGGTTGCGTGCCCGTGAAAATCTCTCAAGCTGAGCGAATGCTAAATTTGCTAGCACTACTTGTAGATCGCAATCGGCCATTGACATTGCGTCAAGTTCGCCAAGAGTTAGGCAAGCAATATCCGAATAGCAATGAGGCAGCGCGAGCCGCATTTGAACGTGACAAAGCGGCGCTCCGTGAGATGGGCATACCGATTGAGACGAAAACTTTGGGCGGTGATTCGGCCGGTGAGGTTACATATTGGGTTAATCGGTCAAATTATGAGTTGAGCGATTTGAAACTTTCAGATGATGAACGAATCGCGCTTCAACTTGCTGTAGCAACAGTCAGACTTGGCGCTCAACACGGAGAAGAAGCACTTTGGAAACTCGGTGGTGAAAAAGTACTACGACCAACAGCGGTAAGTGTGAATATTGGATTCGTCGATCAGAATATGAGTGCGATTACTGATGCTGTGATGCAACGGCGAACTCTTAACTTCGATTACAAAAGCGAAAAACGTCAAGTTGACCCATACGGAATGTTGTCAAGAAGTGGATTTTGGTACCTAATCGGTTTTGATCATTTGCGAAAAGATCAGCGAGTATTTCGAGTTGACCGGATCGAAGGCAAAGTTACCGCGTCTACGATTCGTGCATTTAAAACACCAATTGGATTTGATGTTGCGGCTGCCGTACCGACTGAAAAACAAATGATGGCAGCGGGTGATGGCGAAATTACAACTGCAACCGTGTTAGTAGATGCTGCACTTGTCGCTGGAGTTCGAAACGAATTTGGCAGTGCTGCGATTATTAGAGAGCGCGCCAATGGAAGCATCGAGTTCGCGATTCCTTGCGCAAATATGTCGGCTTTTCGGCTGTGGTTGTTTGCAATGGTAGAAAGTGCAGAAGTTTTAGCGCCAGCATCAGTGCGCGAACAAGTAATGCAGTGGCTTGAAGAATTGGCAGTGGGTAAGTGATGTCAGCTAAAAAGACCGTCAAAAAAACCGTTAAGAAACCAGCCAAAAAGAGCGTTAAAAAAACCGTCAAAAAAACCGCTAAGAAACCAGCCAAGAAAACAGTTAAAAAACCAGTGCGCAAGTCTGGTCGGCGCGGGCCGCGCAGTGCAGCCCAGCGTGTGACGGGGCTCTTGGTGATGTTGCCGTGGATTATGCAGCGCAAACGCGTGAAAATTTCGACGATGGCCAAACAGTTCAATCTGACAGAATCAGAATTGATTGAAGACTTGCTGATGGCTTCTGTCTGCGGCGTGCCGCCGTATACCCCAGATGCATTGATTGACGTATATATGGACAACGGCATGGTTATCGCTGAAGTTCCGCTTTTGTTCTCTCGCCCGCTAAAACTGAGCACTGCTGAACTGTTTGCAATTTCGGTGATGGCTCAAACGGCGTTGCAGTTGCCTGGGGCCAACAAAAAAGGGCCACTGTCGACGGCGCTGGCAAAAATTGCACCACTGATGCCAACGGGCGCAGAGACAATCAAGGTTGAATTGCCGCGAGCAAAGTTTGTCAAAGAACTCCGTGAAGTAGTAGCGACGGGTGAGCGATGCGACATCGAGTATTTTTCGCCTGCCTCCCAAAAGCGCTCGAAGCGAATAATCACTGCACGAAAAGTTTTTGAAGATGCGGGTCGTTGGTATGTCGCAGCAGATGACCATCAATCTGGTGAAGATCGCATTTTTAGGATTGACCGAATTGAGCAAATCAAACCAGTTGGTATTTTTGATCAACTTAATGATCAAGATGACCAAGATCAGCAGTGGTTTTCAGCGCAGATGTCGCAAGTAACGTTGCGCGTTGAGCCCTCGGCACGATGGATTGTTGAGTCATACCCTTATATTTCGCGAGTCAATAAGCGCATCAAAAATCTTGATGTTGTTGATATCACGATGTCGATCACATCTCAACATTGGCTTGGCCGTCTGTTATTGCGTGCAGGTGGTGGTGTGAAAGTTCTTAAGCCTGTTGAATTTCAAAACCTTGGCAAGAAATCTGCCCAAACTGTTTTAGATCGCTACAAAAAAAGTGGCACAACTAGTTAAGTTAAGCCCCGAAGTGAGTTGCCAGCTGTTCGGCAGTAGTGATGTTGTGACTTCGAAGCAAGTGAGGCAAAACCAGCGCGGTACCCAAGGCATCAGCAAGAGCGTCATGCGGGCGACTCACGACGACGTTATAGCGCGCCGTAACATCGCGAAGACGATGAGATAGCGAGCGCTTTGGGTCTAGGGCTCGAGAAAGTTTCAATGTATCAAGCGGGCCATTTAATTTGATTGTTGTCTTGGCACGGTTTGCTTCGCCAGTGAGAAACGCAATATCAAATTTTGCATTGTGCGCAACAAAAATAGTATTTGCGAGATAACTGTTGAGTCGCTCGAGCATCTCACTTGGAGCAATACCGCGTCTGAGATTGCTTCTCGTGATGCCGTGAATTTTGAAAGCGCCAAGACGACCTGGCTTCCAGAAGTTGCGCCTGACGAAAGTTTCGTATTGTTCGACAATCGTGCCATCGGCTTGAGAGATTACAACGCCGAGTTGCAATACATAATCGTCAGTGCCAGATAAGCCAGTCGTCTCGGTATCAACAACGGCGAACCGAATTTCTTCTAGCGATTTATTGGCTAAAGCATTAATCATTGATGACAATGTAACTAAAGCGTGTTGTAGTGACGAGAATTATTTCGCAGCAAGTGCTTTAGTAAAAATCTCGCGATCAAAGTAGTCTCGCCATAATGCGATTTTTCCATTGCTGATAACAAATAGACCTGCAACGTCAAGATCTACCCATCGACCGTCTATTTCAAATCGGTCAGTGCGCTCGTTCATAACTACACCGTGCTCTAAATCGCCACTCGAGACTTGATGGTGGATGAGCCACTCGTAGGCACTGCATTCGGCGAGAAAACCGCCAAGGGTTTGTTCAATCGCGGATCTGCCAAAAACTTTTGTGATCGGCACATTGTCATATTCGCAGTCATCTGAGACCATCTCAAGGGCCGCAGTGAGACGATGTCCTTGAATTGATTCAATGAATGTAGTTACAAATGCATCTGGATCTTTCGGCAGGTTTGATTTTGGTTCTGAAGTTTCTGGTGATTTTGGTTCTGATGTTGCCCGAGATTTTGGTCGTAAACGCATCTAACAATCATGACACGCCAGCCACGTCAAACTTGGTGTTGCTAAGGGTGGCTAATTAACTATCAGTGATTCTTGAAGATGTCTAGCGCGAATACCGATTGGTGCGGCAACTGTGAACCCTGCAAGGTGACGCTGCTCTTCGCTTTCTCCACCCCAATAGCCGTATTCGTGATGCTCACGGGCGAACTCTAAACAATTTGTCTGCACCGAACATGACTGACATAATGTTTGCGCCTTCACTTCGCGACGCTTACGAGCCTGCGGGCGCTCGGCATTTGGGGCAAAGAATAGTTTCATTTTTCCCTTGCAGTTTGCTTGCTGGCCCCAATTAATCATTTGGTTTTTTAAGATTCTCTAGTTCTGAGACATTGAGGTTTTCAGCCCGATCAATCTTCGGGACACAACTAGGGTAAACCCGTGTGTTTAGCACTAAGTGGAGGGTACGCCTACTACCGGCTAATAGT